>CBDTWQ010000041.1:0-10803 GCA_965364115.1 uncultured Gammaproteobacteria bacterium
GAGCATACGGTTTATATGGAACCCGCAGAACTAGCCAAATTTGCCAAGTTGGTCGATTGGCAGTCGAAGTTATAGTAGGCAGTGTCGGTTTAATTAATTACAGCAGAGGAACTACCATGTCAGCTAGAAACAATGAAGAATGGGCCAAGGTACCCCAGAATTTCAAACCGGCAGAGTGGGTGGACAGTCGGATATATTCTGACCCTGAAATTCATCAAGATGAACAGGAAAAAATATGGAAGAAATCCTGGATTCCGGTCTGTCATGAATCTGAATTGGCCAACGCCTATGATTTTCGAACCCTCACTATAGCCAATGAACCGATCATCCTGACGCGTGATAAAGACATGGAAGTTCGTGCATTTTTGAATGTCTGTCCGCATCGAGGCAACTTGATCGAGCGTCGTCCTTCGGGCAGTTTCAAGAAGGGCACGCCTTCCGGCACACCCAAAAAAATGACCTGCATGTTTCATGCCTGGCAGTTCGACATGAAAGGTAAATGTGTCTATATATCTCGCCAAGACGAGGGTTATCAAGACCGCCTTTGCACTTCGGAAGTGGGTCTGCGTCAACTCAAATGTGAGGTCTATTTCGGCGGTTTCGTCTGGGTTTGCCTCGACGATGATATCGAGATGACGGTCGAGCAGTGGGCTGCGGGTGCGCTCGATTGTTTAGCGCCCTCACTGAATGAGGAACCGCTCGAAGTGTTCCATTATCACAAGGCGATTATTCCTTGTAACTACAAGCTTTGGCACGATACTAACTGTGAGTTCTATCACGACTATTTGCACTATCATAATCGCATCACTGGGTTCAATGATGCCTACTTCGCGCGCAAAAACAGCGGCTTTGATAATGGTCATATCAACGTTGGCAGTTTCGAAGTTCAGTATGACAAGTACGAGGGTTTCGAATCGCGTGAGACCTTGTCCTTCCCACATCTACCACCCAACCACTGGTACATGATCGACATGTTTCCCGGTGTTAATTTCAATTTGCGCGGCTCGGCCTTACGCTGCGATATCATGACCCCGCTCAGTGCGGACAAGGTGATGATCGAGTTTCGCGGTTTGGGTTTGAAGAGTGATTCGCCTGAAGATAGACAAATCAGAATCAACCATCATAACTCGATCTGGGGCCCATTCGGTCGCAATTTGCATGAAGATTTGTTGGCCGTTTCGGCGCAAGGCACCGCAATGCAAGATGCCGCCGATAGTCGTCGTATTTTGCATGGCCGTCATGAAGGCGAAACCATTCACGATGAGAATGGTATGCGTCATTTCTATGATACTTGGGGCCGTTGGCTTAACCGTTCGCCCAACAATCCGGATATGCCTTACGGAGAGTCGCGCAACGAACAGCGTCCCGCTGCGGTTAGCTAGCTAGGCTAGGTCAAACAAGCCTCGTTGTTGTTGGCGGGTCGATGTAGTTTTGGTCCGCCAGCAATTTTTTTATTGAGATTGGAGTAATAAGGTAATGTCTAAAGACCAAGTGTCGACGGCTGAAAAGGTTAGAGACACGATTTACGCAGCGTGTATTGCGCTTGATGATCAACAATGGATGGACTGGATCGATCTTTGTGATGATGATTTTCAATATGCGATCAAAGCGTTCAGCCCTGAAATTAATACGGATATGATCTATCACGCAGGAAACCGCGATCATATGGAGGCGTTGGTGAAAATGCTGCCGAAGCACAACTCGGACCATTCGCCGCTAAATCGTCATTGCGTGGTTTATCGGGTTAAGGTGGCAGAAGATGGCAAGTCAGCCAGCGCCAGATCATCGCTAGCGGTTTATCAAACCATGCTCGATGGGATTAACTCGCATGTTGATGCTGGTGAGTCGAGAATTTTCATTGTCGGTAGTTATCACGATGAGTTTTCTATTGACGGTGATGAAGTTAAATTCACTAAAAGAGATGTTCGGCTAGACACGCGTCGGCTCGACAAAGGCACGCATTGGCCGATCTAACCTGGTCAGTCAATCGGAAAATAGACTTATGAGCTGGAAACCTGTTTGTTCTGCTGGCGATGTCAATGATGGCGAAATTAAAGAGTTTGACATCGATGGTCTCGAGATATTGGTCGCTAATGTGGGCGGTGAGATGCGCGTTTATCCGCCAATGTGCCCGCATATGGAAGAGCCACTCGACGGTTCGGCTTTCTGCAAGGGGCCGGTAATGACTTGCAGCAAGCATCTATGGCAATGGGACCTGACTACCGGGAAGCCGGTGGGACCGGGTGAAAATGATCGCTGCATGCTGATCTATGAAAGCCGAATGGAAGGCAATTCTCTGGTCGCCAACCTCGAACAAGAGCTTGAGTACGATTTCGATGATGACTAGCTTGCGGTTGGCTAGTGATCTGAAACTGCCTTGGTCGTCGCTGATCGCGAGACGATGAAAATATCGGTCGTCAAGAAAGAGCAGCAACATTCGTTCGATAGTGAGAAGGACGAACGAATTCTTTATGCCGGGTTGCGGCAGGGCTTGAAACTGCCCCACGAATGCGCGACCGGCACCTGTGGTAGCTGTAAGGCTGTGCTGAACACCGGCGAGATCCGCAAGCTATGGGGTGACGCACCCGGTGCGAAAGGCTGCAAAGCCTCGAAAAACGAGTTCCTGATGTGTCAGTCAACGGCTATCACTGATTGTGAAATAGGCTTCCGTGGCGGGTTAAATTTCATCGACTCATCTGCAGGCCGACCCGACTACTTCACCGGCCAGATATTTGATTCGACTTTACTGACCCCAGATGTGATGCAGTTTTGGGTCAGATTTGATCAGCCTTTGGCATTTCAACCCGGTCAATTTATGGTGATCACCGTTCCTGGTCTTGAGGGTGGTCGCGCTTACTCGATGGTTAATTACGATCGAGATAGCCGCGAACTGGAGTTTATTGTTAAACGCCTGCCAGGCGGCGAATTTTCTAATTGGGTCTTCAACGAGGTTCGAAACGATGCCAGCGTTACGGTATTCGGACCACTGGGTGTTGCCACGCTCGGTCAAGACGAGGGTCGAGATCTGATTTGTATCACCGGTGGGTCAGGCATTGCCGGGATCATTTCGTTGCTGGGTCGGGCTGTCGAGGATGGTTTTTTTGATGATAACTGCGCCCATTTGTTTTTTGGTGTGAGGACTCGGCAAGATCTGTTTTTTCAACAGCGATTGCTTGAATTGAACCATATAACTGACCATAAATTGAGCATAACTTTTGCCTTTTCTGATCAGGCCGTGGCCGGTGAAACCGACCCAATTCAACCCGGTGTTAGTTATCTTCATGGGTTTGTCGGGCCTCTGGCAATGGCTGAAATTGGTCAAGATTTTAGCAACGAGATCGTTTTCCTGGCCGGTCCTCCGGTCATGGTTGACGATGTCATTCGCCAGCTAGTGCTCGAAGTAGGTTGCCCGGCGGATGCAATCCGGTATGATAAGTTTGGCTAAAGTAACTAAATATCAGTTACTTGTGAGCGATAGACGTGGTCGATGATTCTATAGAACTGAATGATTGTACAAATGACTCCGGATGCTTTTGTATTGATGGCCTAAAAGTTGGAAAAAACCACCTGTGAAGGTGGCGCTTTTTAAGTCTGTTACTTGCTAAATAGTTCGATTTTCAAGAGGTGAAGAAATCTCTAGTTAGATCTGAACGAACGATTGAGCAAGACATAAATGTATAACTAAAAAACCATGAGGAGCCAGTTATGTTGAAGAAAATGAAACGCCGCTTTACCTTTTTATTAGCCGCTCTAGTCGCGACCTTCGGGTTATCGGCGCAGAGCTTCCTGTCTACAGCATCTGCTGCTGAACTAAACTACGGCAAAGTCGGTGAACCGATTGACCTGGTTGTCGGCTATCAACCTTACTACACAGAAGCCTGGTCGGGCGTTGTGATGAAGGGGCTGAAGCTATATGAAAAATATCTGCCTAAAGGTTCCACGGTCGAATTCCAAATTGGCCTGCAGGGCGGAATCATCGTCAATGCAATGCTGGCGGGTAAGCAACACATCGGATACATGGGTGACATGCCGGCTATAGTCGCGACCACCAAAGAACGGGTGGCGGATATACGAATCGTTGCAACCGCAGGCTTAGGTTTTGATCAATGCAACAATATGCTGGTTAGGAATAATGCCCCTAAGTTTGCCAACGCTGGAGAAGCCATTCAGTGGATGGATGGTAAAATTGTTGCGGTACCAAAAGGCGCTTGCACCGATCGTTTTGCACTGGCTGTGTTTGAGAAAGAGAATATCAAGCCGAAAAGCTACTTGAATCAAAACATCGAAGTTATCACCAGTGGTTTTCGCGCCGGTAAACTAGACGCCGCGGCGATTTGGGAGCCAACCGCTTCACGTCTGGTTGAAGAAGGGCTGGCGCGTAAGGTCGCTTCTGGCGCCTCGGTTGACGAGAATGATGGTGGTTTTATCGATATGCGAGGCGACTTAATCGATCAACGTCCTGACGTGGTTAACGCTTGGTTGAATGCGGAGCTTGATGCGCAGCTGTTCATGGCTGATCCGAAAAACACTATGGCGATCGTGAGAATGGCCGAGCAACAGACGACTGGTTTCGATGCTAAAGTGCTTTGGAAAGCAATGGTCGGCACCACACCTGTTCTGCAGGGTGGCACACCGGTCAGAAATGAATTAGCTTTTGCGATCACGCCTAAAGCTGAGGCATTGATTCATAAAGCGACCAAGTTCTTGCACTCGATCAAGACGATTAGAGTCGATACCTTGCGTGATAATGCAATCGAACGCAGTTTCACTGAGAATATCCTTAAGGAACGTGGTTTGACCGCGCCAGTCGGCAAGATGTGGGCGCAGCCCGATTCTGCATTTGGCGGTTAATAAACCGTAAAGATGTGATTGCTTGATGGTATGCCTCTGCCCACTTTTTGGGGAGGGGCATAACTACTAGTCCACTGACAGATAAACACTATTTACGATAATTAATAATTAGCCCTCTGCAGGGCAGGGCAGGATTGCCTGTATCGCGTTTAGGGCCGAGTGTCTTGATAAATAACCAATCACTGGGGGGGATATGGATTCAATAGCAAATCTTTTGAAGCGTGCGATGCCATTTCAGATGGTTCCGCAGCATCTGATTCAAGAGATCGCCGAAACCTGTGTCCAGCAAGAATACGCGGCGGGTGAAAAAATCTATGACTTTGGAGCGCAGGCTGACGATGTGATCGTCGTGTCTTCGGGCCGTGTGCAACATCTGCTCAGCGACGCCACTAAAACCGGCGAACATGAGAAAACCCTAGGCAGTGGGGATATCTTCGGTTGGGCAGCTGTGCTCGAAGACCATCCCACTCGTCTGGCAACCACCTTCAGTTTGACCGACACGCAGGTGATCCGCATTCCGGGTAAGAACTTGCTTAAACTCTTCGAGGCAGATCCCGTCGTTGGCGATGTGGTGATGAGTCGTTTCGCAACAATGATCAATAAAGAATTTTCGGTGCCTAGCTCGATCGCGGAGCAAGTGCCCAGTTTCAAGCAGGCAGCCACTGCGAGCAGCCTGCAAGGTTCAGAAATCACCACGATGGCGCTGACCGTCTTTCGAATATCGTCCTGGCTGAGGAGCCCAAGACCCTATTTGATGTTTATCGGTTTTGCGTTGTTTCTCGGATTTTGGATGCTTTCGGTCGAAGTCTGGAAGTTACCGCGTTTCGTCGATATGCCGGGCCCTACCGAGGTCTTTACCGAGTGGTTCAGCGAAGACCCTTATTACGGGTTGTCGATTTATACGCCAGAATATTACAAGCACATCGGCATCAGTTTGCGGCGGATTGCCTTTGCGTTTTTCCTTGCCACAGGGCTGGGTGTGCCATTAGGCCTATTTCTAGGCTGGTCGAAAACCTTCCGCGAATTCATTTTCCCATTGTTCGAAGTGTTACGCCCGATCCCGGTTTTAGCATGGGTGCCTTTGGCGATCATCATTTTTAGCGGGTCAGAAACGCCGGTTATTTTCCTCACCTTCTTGGCATCTTTTTTCGCCACCACTCTCAACACCATGCTCGGGGTTGAATCAATTGATGAGTCCTACAGTCGAGCCGCCTATTGTCTGGGGGCGAGCCGTTGGCAAACCTTCCTGCACGTCGTGGTGCCAGGCGCGATGCCCTATATTTTTACCGGTTTGCAGATTTCAATCGGTGTTGCTTGGTTTTCACTGGTGGCCGGTGAAATGGTGTCGGGTCAATATGGGTTGGGTTATTTGATTAACACTGCTTATATGATGATTGAATATCCCAAAATAATTATCGGTATGATTACCCTCGGTGTTGTCGGTTACATCACGAGTGCCATTGTGCGCATGATAGGAGACTACCTGATGCAGTGGCGGGTGCGTGAATTGGCTCTCGGAGATAACTAATGAGTGCAGTGATGAATAAGCATGCCGATGCGTTAAAAGAAGTGGCCCAAGGTGCGATCAGCATCAAAGATGTGGTCAAGATATATGATCCCGAGGGTGCTGCGGTGATGGCGGTGGACCACTGCTCGATTGAGATTCCAGCCGGCGAGATTTGCATGATTGTCGGCCCGTCCGGCTGTGGTAAAACAACCCTGCTGAACGCTATCGCAGGTTTTCATGGAATTACCTCCGGCAGCATGCATCTCGACGGTGAGCTTTTGTGTGGCCCCGGCAAGCCTCAAGCAGAGCCAGGTTCAGACCGTATTGTGGTGTTTCAAAATGGTGCCCTGTTTCCCTGGAAAACCAATTTGGACAACATAGCTTTTGGCCCGATGATGGCGGGTAAGCAAAGCAAAAAAGAGATCTATGACAAAGCGCGCAGCATGATGGCGGATGCTGGGTTGAGTGGCACCGAAAACAATTTTCCTGGAGAAGTGTCTTCTGGTTTGCGGCGTCGGGTTGAAATTGTTCGGGCACTGATGAATGACCCCAAAGTATTACTTTTTGATGAGCCTTACCGAGCGCTCGACTCGCTGACTAAATCGGTGATGCACGAGGCTTTGTTGGAAATCTATTACCGTAACAAGGTGACCATCTTCTTCATCACTCATGACCTGGAAGAAGCGATCTTTCTGGGGCATCGCTTAATCATCATGTCGTCGCGGCCTTGTAAGCCGAAAAAAATCGTTGAGGTGGATATCCCACACCCTCGTGACTATAGCGTGCTGACTTCTCCCCGATTTCGGGAGCTCATGAACGAAGCTAAAGACGTCGTGCATGAAGAGGCTCAAAAAGCCTTTGATGCCGGCGAAAAAGAAGGGTAGGCGGCGATGGTTATGAGCAATTTTATGAACAAGCTATTCAGTCGGGCTGCGCTGCGTGGGATCATGGCGATCGTCATTTTTATCGTGTTTTGGGAAATCGGCGCGCGCTCGGAAGCCTGGTTTGGCTATCGGTTTCCTTTTGTCGGGCTAGTGCCTCCGCCAACCGATGTATTTGTCAGCTGGTCTGGATTGGTAGGTGATCCTAGTTATTGGCAGAGCTGGTACATGAGTTTTCTGCGTGTTTTTGGCGGCTTTCTGGCCGCCATGATCATCGGCATTCCGCTAGGGTTGCTGATGGCGGTGAACCGAACATTCTATGGAATGGCCTTCCCAACTTTTGAAGTGTTACGTCCGATTCCGCCTTTGGCTTGGGTGCCAGCATCCATTATTTTCTGGCCGACACAAGAGTTGTCGATTGCGTTTGTCACATTTCTCGGCGCGTTTTATACCATCGTGATCAACGTGCTCGGTGGTGCTAAATCGATCAACAAACAATTTTTGCAGGCGGCACAATCGATGGGAGCTTCACAGTGGGATATGTTTCGTCGAATCGTACTGCCAGCGACTTTACCTTCAATTGTGGTTGGCTCGGCGGTTGGCATGGGCATTACCTGGGAGGTCGTCGTCGCGGCGGAAATGATTTCGGGAGGCGGTAGTTCTGGGGGCGGTGCTGGAGGAGGGCTCGGGTTTTTTATCTGGAGTTCCTATGTTGGTGGGTCCTATGAACAGATTATCGTCGGCATGATCAGTATCGGAATCGCTGGCTACATCAGCAGTGAATTACTTCGGCAGCTAGGTGGCTTGTTAACACCTTGGTTAAAGACACGGTGATGCGCAGATGAATTCAAACTCTAAAGCTTCGACACAATCGAACACAGCAACCTTCGCGCAAGCCAGCAGCGAAATTGTGGTCGACAACATTAGCAAATCATATGGTGCAGGCCCGTTTGCCAAAAAAGTAATCACCGATTGTTCTTTCACCATTGAAAGCAATCAATTAACCGTAATGATTGGGCCGTCAGGCTGTGGCAAAAGCACCTTGATCCAACTGATCGCCGGCTTTGAGAGTCCTGACAGTGGCAGCATCACAATGAATGGCAAGCCGATTACCGGTCCAGGCAAAGATCGATTGGTGTTGTTTCAAGAATCGGCACTGTTTCCGTGGATGACCACCTACGACAATATTATGTACGGCCCTCGTGCTCGGGGTGAGAACAATGATGAGGCGGCTGAACTGGCCGAATTTTTACTCGCAAAGGTCGGTCTGGAAGCTTTCAGAGACAAATATCCGCAGCAGCTTTCTGGTGGCATGCAGCGACGGGCCGAGCTGGCGCGAGCGATGATCAACCGACCCGAGGTTATGATATTAGATGAGCCTTTCCGCGGCTTAGACAACATGTCCAAAGAATTGATGTGGGAATATTATGCCCGCCTCTATGAGGAAGACCGAAATACCAATTTCTTCGTCACTACCGATATTGACGAAGCTATTTTCCTCGCCGATCGGCTGCTGATCATGACCAATCTGCCGACCAACACCCGGGCTGTGATTGAAATTGATATTCCAAGACCACGCCAGATAGAAGCGATTGGAAACAGTGCGCGAGCGAACGAAATCAAAAAAGAAGTCATGACCCTATTGCACGAAGAAGCGATGAAATCGTTCTCAGGTGGCAGTAAAGCCGCCGCAGATTTTCTAGATGCATATTCCAAAAGAGCGGGCTGACACTCGTTCGATCTTGGCGATTCCCCAACATTAAGATTAGCTTGAAATGCCCGACTGGTTATTGACTCGAAGCACCGTAATTGGGCTCGCAGTGTTGGGGGGAGGTTGTTCCATACTCGTCTCATGGTGCCAATCACGCAAGCTCTTATCGACGCGCCATTTGAACTGGTTGAGTAAGGCTTCATACGGATTTATGGCAGTGAGTATCGTCTTGTTTATTGCTGCGGGTATGTTTGGAACGGATAAGTAAAAAGCTCTAACCCGTTGCTGCTCAGTATAGCGAATGCTCAACCCTGTAATCGCTATGTCTTTGCCTTTAATGATCGTGCTGAAATGACCGGGAACCGGAGATAACTTGCAAATTGATAGTATGGCAGTAGTGGTTCCGTTACTGGTCGTGATGCTGTCTGGATATCTAACCGGAAAACTAAAACTGCTACCTGACAATGCTAGTCAAGTGATTAGCCGTTTTGTGTTTCTGTTAGCGATGCCGGCTTTTATCTTCATTTCATTGTCAAGAATTCCACTCGGTGAGTTTTTTAACTGGCCTTACTTAGCGACTCTGGGTGGTGGCATGTTAGCGATCTTTCTGTTGGGTCTCGTTGTTGCTAAAGTGTTTTTTACTGAGAGCCTGACCGCTCATAGTTTGCATGCATTGAGCGGCATGTTTTCCAGCACCGCGTATATTGGATTGCCTTTGATCCTTATCGTTTATGGTGAAGCGGGTTTGGTTCCTGGCATTATCGGCGCGGTGATTACCGGCGCAGTTTTCATGCCATTGGCGATTATACTCACCGAAATCGATCGGGGTCGGGCCGGTGCGAAAGTCATCAGAACTTCATCATTGGCCGTTCTGAAGAGCCCGTTGTTGATCGCCACGGTTGCCGGTTTGCTTTCCTCCGCATCAGGCATCGAGCTGGTCCAGCCGGCGGTCGACTTCTTCGAACTGTTGGGTGATGCATTCGTCCCTTGTGCCTTGTTTTCAGCTGGTTTGTTTGTCGCCCAATGCTCGGTAAAAGGCGAAGTAAAAGAAATATCCTGGTTAGTTTTTGGCAAATTGATTTTGCACCCTTTAATAACCGCGTGGCTGGCATTTTATGTATTCGAACTCGAAGGAACTTTAGCGATGATTGCGGTGCTGCAGGCGGCATTGCCGAGTGGCGTCCCGGTCTTTGTTTTAGCGCAGCATTATCAAACCTTTGTTTCGCGTTCGAGCGCCGTGATAGTCGTTTCCACTTTGATTTCTTTAGTGACACTGCCAATCGTGTTTCTAGTCTTAACTAAATTTTGATGACTCGATCGCTGCCTTTGGAAGCGGGAGGTCTGACCATTCCTGTTGAAACAGAAAAAGTGGGCATCTTGTTGATCGACGGTTACCCGTTGATTCCATTTAGCTGTGTGCTTGAGGCGTTACGCACCGCTAACCGTTTGTCGAATCGTCAGTTGTATGATTGGCAGTTTTTTTCTTCAAATAAAGATTCGGTCGTATCTAGTAGTGGCATCACAGTGCCTACACTTTCGCTTAGTTACGCCAAAAATCTGAAAACTTTGGTCATTTGTGCTCCGCTTGACGCGCACAACTTTGATGATTCTGCGACCCTCAACTTGCTTCGAAAATTAGATAGGCAGGAAGTCAACCTCGGCACCGCAAGTTTTGGTAGCTTTATCTTGGCAAAAGCCGGATTGCTCGACCATTGCCGCAGCACCATACACTGGGAGCATATTCAAATATTCAAAGAATATTACCCTCAGCTAGACGTGGCTTTCACCTTATATGAAATCAGCGATAAACGGTTTACCTGTTCGGGTGGCACCGCTGCTCTGGACATGATGCT
>CBDTWQ010000042.1:0-10704 GCA_965364115.1 uncultured Gammaproteobacteria bacterium
GGCTGACCAATCCCAAATAGTTTAAAATCACTTCTTCCAAAAGGCCTTTGTCGTTAGTACAACATCGGTATGGCTTAAAACTTTAAAAGGTAGCGTCTGGCTTAAATGTAAACGTCTCGCGAAAGACACGTGCTTTATTCCAAATGTCAGGAGGGTAGGAAATCAATCGGGTAGGTTATTGTTACTTGTGCAACATTGGAATTACTAAATTTGAATTTCTTGACTTTTAGAATCAATTTGCGTTCGAGGCTTTTGTCTTTGAGTTCGCTAGAAAGAATTTTGACACTGATGACGCTGCCGTCCGGGGCGATTGTCAGTTGCAGCAGAACTTGCCCGGCTAGCGAAGGGTTTTTGCGCAAAGCGCGATTATAAATATTAAAGATGCCACCCTTGTTTTTCTGAAATATTCGCTCAATTTCATCGGCAGTGCGCGTCTTACCGGACGACTTGCTGGAACCACCGGAACTTTTGCTCGATTGGTTTGAGCCATTTACGATATTACTTTTGACACGAGTCGTTTGGCGCTGAGTCAACTCGCTGCTCTGGTTGCCACGATTGAGGGTGGCAGTTTTTATACCACCACTACCTTTTTGCGCACTCGAGGTTAAAAGATCACTGCGCGATGCAAGCTCGAGTGCCTTTTTGCCCGATGTCTGCTGCGGTTGATTGGCGACACTATCGAGGCTGAAACTATCGCGCAAACTCGCCAGTTCATCCTGAAGTTGCATAAGGCCGCTATTCTGTGCGACTTCGCGGTTTGTTTTCTTTTGCGGTTTTGCTGGCTTCGTGATTTTCTTTTGCGGCTCCTTCTTTTTCGCTGGTTTCTTCTCCGGTACCTTCTTCTTTGCTACTTTCTTTTGCGGCAGCTTTTTCTTAACGATCTTTTTGTCCGGTGCTTTCTTTTTCACAATTTTCTTTTCAGGCAGTTTTTTGACAACCTGTTTTTTCTTTTTTTGGATCTGATTGACCTTTTTTTTGTCTAAAATTAACTTGGCTAATCGGGGTGAGATATCAATCAGCTTTTTTGGCGTAACTTCAGGCAATGTAATCATATTCATGATCAGCCCAGTGACCAGGAAAACAGCTACCAGGCCGACAGTCAGACGTCGAAATTGCCGATCTTCCTGACGGTCAACCCAGGGAAAATTTGGCTCATTGATTGCTGCAGCACTAGCCATTAGTTTTGGTAGGACTTTTGGTTGACTGCAAATGAAATGTTGGTAATTTGCGCCTCTGCACAGGTGACCATGATTTTCTTGAGCAGGGCGTAAGGAATTTCCCGATCACCCATAATGGTCACACCTTGCTTGTCAGCAACGCCCTTTACCGTAGTGACGGCGGTCCGAAGTGCGTTGTATAAAGGGCTCATCGCGTTTTCGCGATTTTTCAACGCATCTTTGACTGTAATAATGGATTTACCCTGTAACCGAACCACTTGATCGTCGACTGCAATCACGAGATTACGGGCAGGCAATTTTTCAGCGGTTGCCTCGGGCAATTGGATGTTCTTCGGTGACGGTAGAATTTCAGCGCTACTCGCATTGACCAGCAAAAAGAACACCAAAATGGTGAAAATATCCATTAACGACACCATATTTAGAGATGCTCCGCGCCGCTGGATACGAGCGTGATTCTTTTCCATACGTTTGGCGCGGCGGGATAATTTCATAGTAACCAGTGCCTGCTGCTAGCGGGCAGCGTCGCCGATCGAAATTTCGGGAAACAATTCGGCAAACAACCACTCACCGTCGACTTGCGTTCGATATGATCGAGATGAATCCATCGCCTGGATCAAGTCATCGTAGCGGGTATTTTGCTCGGCTAGAATTGAAACGCTGGTATGATCGGGCATACGCGCCTTTATTTGCTTCAAGGTTTGCCCGAGCCCGACAAAATCGTGCTTCTGACCCTTGGCCGGCAAACGTTTGATTTGCCCCGCCCGATTGTCGGACAAAACCATCATGTTTTTGCGTATCGTAATACGTAACTCATAAGGAGGCTTTTTCGGTTTTTTACTACTGTCGCTGCCTGCTGTCGGTAAGCTCAGATCGAGGATCGTGATATGAGTAAAGACGGCTGTCATTAACAGAAAAGGAACCAGCACCACCATCAAATTCATAAAAGCAGTAATGTTCAGCTCTACCGCAGGATGCTTGTGCCGTCGGACCCGTTTAGACATGAGACACTATCACTAGGTTTTTTTAACGCGGGACAAATGATTAACGAACTTGACCACCGTCATCTCGAGACTGTCGACTATTTCAGTCGTCTTGGTTTGCAACACTGTATAAAAGAGCAACAACGGGATGGCGACAATCAAGCCGAAAGCGGTGGTATTCATCGCTACCGAGATGCTAGTCGACAGAATTTCTGCCTTTTGCGTTGGGTCAACCTGGGCGACCGCGGTGAAAGCTTTGATCAAACCAAGAATCGTGCCCAACAACCCTAATAGAGTCGCGATGTTGGCGAACATGGCCAAATAATGTGTGCGTTTTTCCAGCCGCGGTATCGCCTCCATGATGCTTTCATCCATTGCTGCTTCGAAGTCATCGCGCCGCCGAGCCGACTTATAGTGATCGATCCCTTGAAGCAGAATCTGGCAAACCGTCGCACTGGATTTTTTCGCAATATTGCCGGCGCCAACCACATCGCCTTTGGCCATCAATGGCATCAATTGGGCAATCATCCTGCGATTTCGTGTCTTGGCGACGCTGAGGTGAAGCCAACGCTCGACCGTGATTGCCAGGCCAATCGCAAGCACGACCAGGATCGGATACATGAACGGCCCCCCGTCCTGAAAAAACTTGGTGATGATAGTTAAGGTATTCATTGGTGGGTCTCCGCTTGCTTTATTCGCTCAGATTATCGATTCGCTCTACTTTGGAGAAAACCACATTGTAAAAATGTATTTTCCGCCGGAAAGCCGTTCGCTCGATGCGCTTGAGTTGTTGATCCATGATGCTGTCTATGGCGGGCGTTTCTATGTCAAAACGCTCCACCGATTTCCAGGGAACGATATATAAAACCCTGGGTAATTCCTTGTTTCCAATAATTTCAGTGCCTTCCAGTTGCACACTCTCCTGAGCCTGTATAGTTGCTATTGTCGAGAGTGCAAATAGCGCGCCAGTAGTTAACAAAAAACGATTCATGCTTATCCTTGAGATTGATTGTTTTTGGAATTTAGTCGGCGCTCAATATCGACAATCCAGGCACTAACCTGAGTATCTTCTGGTTTCGTTAACGACTGGTACCTTTGATACTGCTCGAGGGCTTTATCGAGATCTTGCAGATAAATATCGAACAGAATCCCCAGATTCAAATGCGCCCGCGCATAGCCCCCATCGATATCGATCGCGCGCTGATATCGCTCCAACGCATCGTCAAACTTGCCCTGTTGGCGTTGCAGTATGCCGAGGTGGTTGTGCGCCACCGCATCTAGTTTGTTTTGCTCGATCGCTTGCCTGAATGCCTGTTCGGCCGATTCGTTATTTTTCAATCTCAAATAGGCCAAGCCGAGATTAGTGAAGACATAGGGTTGTTCCGGTGTATCAACACTGAGCTGTTGCAGTATTTTCGCCGCAAGTGCAGTTTCATTGTTCTTGAGCGCGCTGATGGCTTCTGCATAAGCGCCAGTTTTGGCTAGGCTTGATTGATCCTCATTGCCATCAGGTTGATTTTTGGGCGCGCTAGAGCAAGCGCCCAGCGCCAGCGCCATCAGCAAGAGGATGATGCTGTTATTGAATTTCAACATAGACATCGGTGCTCTCAACCTTGGCGAACCGGAAAGGCATTAATTTGCCCAGCATTTCCAAGCTCTTGCGGGTGGGTTCGTCATAGGTTCCGGTCGGGATACGTTTAAAGTTGGCCAAATGAATATCAATCGCTTTTTCTTCGAAAGGAAAAGCCTGCTCCTCGAGCAATAAGTCGTATTCCTCTAATTGCTCTTCGTTCAATCCCTTGGGTCTTTGCGAATCCATCAAGGATTTAGCAAAGTCGTTGTAGATCTCGCCGATTTGAAAAGTGGATGCGGTGGTGACTTCTTCAACGCGGTACTGCATCGCCTTGCTATAAGCGTCAATTGACTTCTCCATTAGTTTTTTCTTAGTCTGCAGGCTGGCTTTTAGCGGCACTGTCAGTTTTGCTCTGCGATAAGACTGATGTAGTGGTGTTATCAGTTCCAGGCTGGCATTGGCCGCCAGGTAATTGCTGCGTTCATTGCCATCATTCTTGGCAATGGCGTCGGCGTTGACAATTTCTTGGAGCCAATATCGAACGCGTTTTCGGTCGTTTTTGGCGCGATAGTGCTCGGCGACTTTATGTCGTAACTCCATCGACCGTGCCATTGGGAAAGGGTATTTCCTGATATAGTTGATGTAGGCTCCAATCGTTTCCACCTCAGCACCGGATGCCTCGAATAACTCGGCCGCACCCCACAACAATTCCTGTTTGCGCTCGGCAGAGGCTGGCAATTCACTGAGGGTTATCATCTCTCTTGCCGCAGGCAATTGATCTCCGTTCTCGCTATAGGCCAGTGCTAGTTTCTCGGCTACCCCTAATTTGAATTCTTTATCGCGTGGGTTACGCTTGCGGAAAGACTCCAACAGCTTGATAGCGGCAGGCCAGTTTTTAAGTGAAACGTATGCGGTAGCGGCATCATAGTCGGCATTTTTTCGCTTGGGGGATTCAGGGATCAATTCGCCCAGACGCGTGAAATGCTTCGCCGCGATCAAATTACTGTTAGTTTTTTGGGCCGCTTCACCCTGTTTGTAAATGCTGGCAGCGATTTGCTCGCGCACCGCTTTTCGGTTTTTACTTTGCTGTGGCATTATATCGAGTATCGCCAGATAAGACGCTTCGGCTGCAGGATAGTCAGCCAGGGAGAACTGGGCGTCCGCGCGGATAGTTTTCGCAGTCAATTTGATCGCTGGGGTGACTCGGTCATTTTCGATGAGTCGGCTAGCCGATGCGATTGCATCGCTAAATTCTTTCCACTGAAAGTACTGTTGCGCGGTTTGCAGTTCCACCGCCTGCAGCCGCTTATCACCTGGGAAATTGGTAGTAAATCGTACCGCCGATTTAGCGCGTTTGCGACGCAGTGCTTCGACATCACTGGCCTTGGTGCTTTTGAACATTGCATCGTATGCAACCAGTGCTGCATATCCGGCTTCGGCACTATCGCCGTGTTTCGGATAGTTATAGGCTGTTTTTTGATACTCATCTATGGCCTGCGGAAATTGACTCGCATCGAACAGAATCTCGGCCATCAAAAAATTCATCCGTGGTGCGGCTGGATCTTCAGGCAGAGATTTTAGAAAACGTCGATACCAATCGACGCTGGCCTGGAAGTCGCTAGGTTTTTTGCTGCTCCGGGCAAGCGCATGAAAGTGTGTTGCCAACTCATTGAAATGCAATACCAAAGTTGGTTTTATCTGCTCCAGTGTAGCCGTAGATTGCAACAACCAGTATTCACCGCCGACGTCGTAGCGGTTGACGTAGGTGACTTTCTCTTGCAGAACACGATCGGTATAACCAGCCTGTTTATAGACTTCGATGGCACGTTGCTGGAAATAAGGTGCATGTGCCGATACCGGGTATTCTTGGGTGAAGGCCAAGAACAAATCAGAGCCATCAACCACCCGAGATTTTTCAAGATAGAGTTCGCCAAGCTTGAGGTAGATCAGCGGTTCATAATCACGCTTTTCGGCAGATTCAAAATAGTCGGTGATGTAATCCTGAGGCTGGTAAGAAAACGTTAATGCGACCACGCGCACTACATCTTCGAGCAACTCCTTTTCAGCGCGAGTTAGTTCTGAATCGAATTCTATCTCTCCAATTTTGCCCTTGCTATGATTTAGATCGAGTAATTGTAAAAAGTGATTCAGGGCGGCTTCGTATTCGCTTTGTTTGAACAACGACCAGCCATATTTGTATAGAGCTTTGTCAAAAAAAACGGATTCCGGATGATCTCGGACAACGGTGCCATAGGCAGTTGCGGCGGCGGCGAATTCGCGGTCGACAAAAAGGAACTCTCCGCGTCGAAACTGTACTTCATCGACATACTCGGATTTCGGATAGTCGCGTGCGATTTGATCTAATGCCTTTAACGATTTTTCACTGTTCGCTTCAATCGCATAAGCGCGTGACAGCTGATATAGAGCCCGATCATTGTCTTCACGATCAGGATATTGAATCAGGTAATCCTTATAGATTTGGATTGCCTTGGCGGTGTTTTCAATTCCGTCCTGACGGGTGGTTTCCTCATCGGATAGGCGCCTGTCCAGACTGTTTTCGAGTTCGAGGTCAGCCAGACGACGTATTTCATCACCGCTACCTCCCCCCGCATTGGTTATTTCAACCAGTTTGCGAAAGCTATCGATGACTTGCTGTGGGTCAATTTCGAAACTGGCGCCAGGTTCCAGTTCGACCGAATCGATAATCGGTGGCATATTCTCTAATTCTTCCAAATCGGCAATGGTTCGACCAAAATCGACGCCGCCCGAGCCACAGGCGACTAGTGCTGCAGTAAGTAGCAGGGTTAAACATTGATGCAGTCGACGGGGCTTCATTGCGGGTCAGACAGCTTGTCGTAAAGCTTGGCTAACTCGTAGCCCGCGTTCAATCGCAGTTGCACGATATGCTTGTGTTGTTGTTGAATCGCCTTGATAGCCCGTTGATTGATATATTTTTTCTGATCGCCTAGCAAGCCGGTAACGCGACCATGAAGCGCCCGGATTTGTGCTTGCCGGCCGGAGATTCTTTTCTCGTAGCCCTTGAACTCAAGCCCGGTCCGTTGACTGATCCGACGCAAAGATCCCGCACTCTGCTTTGCATTATCGAGTGCTCGGTCAAGACCTAGCAACTGCTTTTTGGCCTGCCAGAATCGAACTGGATAGTCGGTTTCCAATTCGTAATGCAGTAAACCGGACAACACACGCACCATGTCTTGTTGATCAGCAATATCGTGCAGGCCGGATACTTTGCTAATCCGAGTTGCAACGCCTTGGATACTTTCCAACTGCGCCTTTTCTGCTGGAGTTGCGAGCGCGGTGTAGTTGCCGTCGGTTTCGATCTGCTTTAGCCGCTTGGAAAATTGGTCTCGCTTTGAAGTCAACTGTCGCAACTGATCGAAGCCTGTCGTTTGGCGTAGCAAGGGCAGTTTTTCTGTGAACGCCCGCCGGCGTTCGTCGAGTACTAGTTTGAACGCCGGAAAATTTTCATCCCAATAGCTCAACGAATTTCGGATATCTAGCAGTTCCTGGTAGCGTTTGACTTCGCGTTGGAATTCACTTGATGCCAGTAGTAAATGCAGTTGCGCAGTAAGGTTCGATTCAGGCGGTGGTTGTTGCTGGCTGACGCGATCGAAGAGAATGGCGTTGTGGTGCAGTGATCCGATAAGATCATCATTCTGAATAGCGCCAATGGCCTCATCCAGAAACTCCAACTGGGTATTGAGTTGCTTGCTGGCAAATTCGAAATAACCTAACGCTAGTTTTTCTTGGCCTGCGCTGACATAGCTCGACGGGATTGCCAGAATAGCTTCTTGCGTTGCCGCATCGATTGAATTGCGCCGTGCCAACAACTGCCAAGGAATCAATGCCTTTTCGAGTTGACCTTGCCGTTGCCAGGCCCATCCGGAGGCTAATAATGCCTGATGGCTGAGTGGCCCTTCGAGCCGCACTCGTGACAAGCTTTGCATTGCAGATTCTGGTTCTCCCACACGAAGTTGCTTTAAACCTAGCGACAAGTTTGCGCGATCACGCAAGGCCTTGAGTTCGGAATTTGGCGCCTCGAGTTGGCCGATTTTATCCAGCAGATTTCTACCTTTGTCGTAATCGTCATTTTCGATCAGGGTCACGGCGAGGTTGTAAACTGCGTATGCCCGCCAGATGGATTGCGGGTCAATTGCATTACTGATATTGGCGGCCTGACTAATTTCGCCATCACCGAGCAATAAATTGGTCAGCAAGTATTTACGCTCAGCCTCGACGTCCTCAGGCAGCTGATCGTTTATTCGGGATAGCAATTCTTGTGCTTGATCAAAATGTCCTTGGTCGAAACGAAGCCGTGCGAGGTTAAACCAGATGCGATTCTGTACCTTGTCCGAAATATCGGCACTGAGTAATTGTGCAAATAGTTGCCGTGACTCTTCGTAGAGACCATAGCCGTAGTAGAGATCGGCCAGCAGCAGGTTAGCTTCGTCGACCTGGTCGCGAATGCCAGCTCTTTTGTCGGCCATCATCAGTTGGGTGATAGCGGCCATTTCGTTTCGTTGAAAAAAATGAAATAATGCGCGCCCATACTCGAGGTCCTCGACCCGGTGCACATCGAGTTGCGCCGCAGCGACAGTCGAACTGGCAGCCGCGCTCAAGCACACTAACAACACACCGAAGCACCTCAGGCACGCTCGCCAAAGAAACAAATTCGACCGTTTATATGGGTTATTCCCAGACGCGCACATTGAATTCGGGTTGCTCCTTGCTGCTATCATCGGCAATCGAAAATTCCACGAACTGCGGTTCACTGGATTTTTCGATGGTGATGGTTTCGCCGCGACGGTAATCTCGACCCTGGGGGCCAATACCCGTAAAAATTGCAACGATTTCGTGGGTGCCTGAAGGTAGGTTTCCGATGTAAAGCCGTTGCACACCGCCGCGCTTTAGCGCCGCTAGTTCGCGTTCTGTGTATAGATGGTTAGCGATATTCTTGTCGTTTATCTTGAGCTGTATCGAATCCAGCTCAAATAGTGAACCGGCATTCATTGACAGAAAAACGCTAAACTGAGTGTTTGCCGGGAACAGCAGATCTTCTTCGAGAATGAACAAATCGCGGTTGAGCAAAAGCACTTCTTTTTTGAGTGCTTCAATTCTGGCATCTAGTGCTGGCGCTTCCGAACTGGTGGTTTGGTCATCGGAGTCTTCGATATTTTGCGCCAATAACGAAAAAGCCAAGCTGCTGAGCAACATGGTCGTTAGAATAAAATTTTTCATACCCTTTAATTAGTTCAATAACCCCTAACCTTCAACTTCTGGTTGTTCAAAACCCGATGAATAATGAACTTTTCCGTGGTTATCGATAATGATCGCATCGATTCCGTCCAAACTCTCAATCAAAGCGATGCCAGCGGTCGGACCGAGGATAAAGACTGTTGTCGACAGGGCATCCGTCGTCATCGCATTGGGGCCAGTCACGGTCGCGCTCCAACTACCTTTGGCCGAGCGACCCGTGGTGGGGTTGATAATGTGATGCACGCGTTCACCTTTATCGATAAAAAACCGTTCATAGTCACCCGAGGTAGAGACAGCGGTGTCACTCAAAGGTACACGCAGCGCGACTTCGCCCTCGGCGCGTGGGTGTCTAATACCAATCATCCAGGATCTTCCGCGGTGATCACCGACAATTCGGCTATCTCCACCGGCGCTGATCATTGCCTCGGTAATGCCGCAATCGGTGATAATCGCGAGCGCCCGATCAACGGCGTATCCTTTGGCAATGCCACCCAGGTCTATCCGCACGTCACTATGTTTAAAGTGCACCCTATTGTGTGCCAGCTCGATATGCCGATAGTTGATTGCGGGAAGCTTACTGTCGATCAGTTTTTCGCTCGGTTGAACGGCCTTGCGATAATCGTAGGCGTAGCCCACGCTGGCATAGGTAATGTCAAAAGCACCCTTGGAGACTTTTGAGAAATATAGCGACATTTCAATCAGCAGTGCCATTTCCGAACTGATTGGCATCGGTTTCGCGGTCGCGTTTTTATTGATCAAAGAAAGTTCGCTGTCTTCGATATACGAGCTCATCAGTCGATCGATGCGTCGCATTTCGGCAAAGACTTGCTCGCTGCAATCCGCCGCCGTTTCAGGCTCGCTATGCCAGAGTTCGACGGAAATACGGGTGCCCATGATATCGCGATGCTGTTGCTGCCATTCAGCCTGTGCCGACAGACTGATCAGCGCGCCAAATAGCGCGAGGACGAATATGACCGGCCCTTGTAGGCGCAGGCGTAGGCGCTTGGGCGTGACTGCCATGACTTTCAGCATAAGCATGATTGTTGAATGCCGGCTGCTAGAGCGCGCCAAAAGTAATCAACTTATCCAGGCTGGCTTGATTTCCCAATCCATGATTAGGAAAAATGCTGGTAAAGGCCCCAGTATTGCCGGGCGAAACACTACCATTGACCGCCATGTAGTTGAGTAACACCATATTGACCAACAGATTAACATTGTTTGCCATAGGGGTTGCAGAGGTGACTACTGACGCGTCTGCACTCATGCGGCCCGCCTGGCGGTGCAGTTCTGGGGCAAGGCCATTGGCCGACAGTGTCGGTGGCCCGTCAGGGTCAAAAACCAGGAAGAAGGCACAACCCGTAGATGAATTGTCACCAGTCCATTGGCCTTTGCCACCACCACCAACCGTTTGATTGCCGCGACTATCAGTACCGCCATTGGGCGCCGCTGAATTGTCGATATTGCCGTTGCTGAAGACCGAACCATCGCTGAATACATAGACCATCAACGGTGTGTTCAGCAACCGGGCGTATTCGAGACAGGCGCCGATGCAGCGACCCGCGCGAAGGTCCCGGTTTTCACCGGTGACGCGATCGCCGGTGTGATAATCATAGCCACCCATGGTGATACAGCCGCCAGCAGCATAACCGTTTAACACCATTTTCATCACCGAAGCGGTTTTACGGAATTCATTGTCGCC
>CBDTWQ010000043.1:0-10502 GCA_965364115.1 uncultured Gammaproteobacteria bacterium
GTTTTAATCGGCATGCACAACACCCGTGATGCTTTCCTGCTGCAACTGATGTTGAATCTGATCAATGTCGGTTTGGATCTCATTTTTGTGATGGGTTTCGATTGGGGGGTAACGGGCGTTGCTTCTGCATCAGTGGTCGCAGAATATTCGGCGATGTTGTTTGGCGCCTATTTGCTGCGTGGCACTATTCGTAATGCGTTGAACGACTTCAATCGCCAGCGGCTGTGGCAGAAACAAGCATTGATCAAACTATTTGCCGCCAACGCTAACATTTTTATTCGTACGCTTTGTCTCATCTTCGCCTTCAGTTATTTTACCGCACAAAGCGCCAAAATGGGCGAGGTGGTGTTGGCAGCCAACACCATACTGTTGCATTTCTTTAGTTTCGCCGCCTATGGCCTAGACGGTTTTGCGCATGCCGCGGAGGCCATGTCGGGCAGTGCCTATGGCGCGGCTAAGCGACAATTGTTCCATCGAGTCGTTAGCCTGACAACCCTATGGAGCCTTTTCCTAGCCACTTTATTTTCCGTCGTTTATTGGTTGTTGGGCGATGCAATCATTGGACTTTTCACCAATATTGATGAAATCAAAAATGTTGCCACCGAATATTTACCTTGGCTGATCGTTTTGCCATTTGTTTCACTATGGAGCTTCCAGTTAGACGGCATTTTCATTGGTTGCAGCCACACTCGCGCGATGCGTAATGCGATGGTGGTCTCTTTGGCGGCCTATCTATTGTTACTATGGTTCTCGATTCCAGCACTCGGTAATCATGGCTTATATTTGGGTTTGACCGTCTTCATGCTGGTGCGGGCATTGTCACTGCTTTTCTATTACCCTGGCATCGTCAGTGCAATCAAAACAGCAGCGCCGGGAAAATCAGTTTAATGCTTGCTACTGACTCAAAGTTTGCAGCCAAGTTGGCTTTATCTTGATGCTTAGTTCAAAAGATTCGGATTCCATTCCAACACCAACCAACAAAACTGTTTTGCTATATGCCTGATCCAGTCCCTCGCGAACCCATAAAAAAACGTCATCGGTTTTTACTTGGTGCTCTTTCGTTGGGTCATTTAAGCAACGATTGGGTGGCAGGCACGCTTTGGTTGCTGGCGCCTGCAATTGCGGCGAGCCAAGGACTAGGGCCGACCGAAGTAGGGCTGATTCTAGCGATCAATGGCATAGGCGCCGGTTTGGCTTATATTCCGGCCGGGATTATTTCGGACCGATCACGACGACCCGGTTGGTTAATGCTATTGAGTTTCTGGTGGGTTGCGATTGGTTATTTTTGCGCCACCCTGGTGCCTGGCTTTTGGGCCGTGACATTACTACTCGCAATTGGCGTGATGGGCGATGCATTTTGGCATCCGGTTGCCACCGGCGTGTTAGTCAAAGAAATGCCCGAAAGGAAAGCCGAGGCTCTAGGAATACATGCCATCGGTGGCAGCATTGGCGCGGAGGTGCTTGCACCACTGAGCACTGGATTTTTACTGGGGTTCTTCAGCTGGCAAACAACGCTGCAAATCCTGATTCTGCCGGCGGTTCTGATGGGTCTCCTTTTTATTCCGATTGCGGCTCGAATCAGTCGTGACAGCCCAAGCCGGGTGACTCCTATCGATCTCCGCGGCTTGGCGCAATTGTGGCTCAAGCCAACCGGCGTCGCGCTGATGTTGGTGATGATTCTCTACAACATGGCGTTAATGGCGCAATTAGCGATGGCACCACTCTATTTTCAGAAGGTACACGGACTCTCGCCGTTTTATACCGGATTAATCTTTGCCGTTATCCTAATGATCGGGTCAATTCTGCAACCCTTGCTGGGTCGATATAGTGATGGCAGAGATCGCAAGCCGTTGATTTTGGTCGCTTTATTTTCCGCCTGCTTGTTTGCTTTATTTGCCGGCTCGAGTCAGAGTCTTTTTTGGGTGGTAGCCGGATTGTTACCTAGCATCGTCATTCTGACCGCAATACGCCCAGTGGTGTTGGCGATCGCGTTGGAGTATTCCGAAAAAGCCGCGGCGACGACCCTCGGTGTGGTTTTTACGGTGCTCGATGGGGTCGGTATGTTAGGGGCGTTAATCGCAGGGCTAGTCGCTGAAATAGATTTAAGTCTGGCTTTTATATTAGCCGCGGCACTGGCTTTTGTAGCCGCAATTATTTGCTGCCCACTGAAGCTGCCGTCAAATCGCGAGCGGCGTCAAAATTAAGCGGTGCCTAAGCTTTAGAGTCGAGAAGGCCCTTATCAGGTTGATCCTTTTCAAGTTGATCTTTAATGATTTCAAAAAGCCGAGGTCGATGTTCGGCTAATTCGGCGTGGCTCAAACCTTCGAGTGAATGCGGATATTTAAGCCATTGGTCAGTCTCGTGCAGATAATAATCCGGCACTCGGTCCGTCTTATTTCGACTGGGCTTGTAGTAGGGCACGGCGACACGAATGTCATGCGGGGTGTTAAGCCGAGCCTTATCTTTTAGGTATTTAATCACAGCCTGAATCGTTAGCCCCGTGTCGAAGACATCATCCACAATTAACAAGCGGTCTTCACGGCTGCAGTTTTTAATTAAATAGTTCATTCCGTGAATTCGGATTTCGTTTGATTGCCCATCGATTCCGGAATAAGACGAGGTGCGAATAGAAATATGGTCAGTTTCATAACCATACCAAGCGAGTAGCTCTTGAATCGCGATACCCATCGGAACACCACCACGCCAAATCGCAATCATCATCGTTGGTTGAAAGCCATCATTGATCACATTAGCGCCAAGGCGAAATGAATCTTGCAACAATTGTTGGGCATCAAGGTATTGCTTTTCGCTCATCGGACGTGCATTCATTCGGGTCTGTGTTAGTCTTTCGAAGACTATCACAGCTCAACTAATTCAGCCTCAAATCGATGCAAAAACGATTTATCGAAGAACAACAATTGATTGAAGACGCCTATCGTTTGGCGGTGGAAATTTATCGCTCGGGTTTTCGCCCAGACTTTATTGTAGGGCTCTGGCGCGGTGGCTCGACGGTTGGCATTTATGTTCAGGAATGCCTCCAATATCTGGGCATAAAGACAGATCATATTGCGATTCGAACTTCGTATCGGGGGCGCGATGACTACCTTCGACAACTCGATCAGGGGCAAACTATTCGTGCTCATGGATTACAGTATCTGTTCGAAAACTTGAACGCCGATAACGCGCTACTGGTGGTTGACGACGTTTATAGCACCGGTCGGAACGTCGATGCGGTGATCAATCGGCTGCGCGCTAAATGCAAACGCAACATGGCGAGTGACGTGCGAGTAGCCGCGCCATATTTCCGGAGTAATCCTCAGTTTCCAGACGCTGCGCCCGATTACTTTTTGGATCAAACCAGCGATTGGCTAGTGTTACCTTATGAATTAACCGACCTTAGTCGTGAGGACATTTCCGCTAACAAACCTTGGTTGCTGCCACTGCTCGACGAACTGAAACCTAAATGGCAATAGATCAGTCATTTTCAGGGTTAACCGTTCGGATAAAAGGCGATGCTGCCGACGCCTGGGACCTGCACTATCAGGCCACATTGGCCAAAGCGCGCGGCGAAGACGTGATTATACTAAGCGTTGGTGACCCAGACTTTGCAACTCCAACCGGTGTTGCAGATGCCGCCTATGCGGCGATTCAAGCGGGCGACACCCATTACGCGTCTATTTTGGGCGATCCGGAATTTCGCTCGGCGATTGCAGAGCAGCATAACAAGCGCAGCGGGCAGGGGATTACAGCGGAAAATGTGATCGTCACTTCTGGCGCTCAAAATGCGCTGTTTTCGAGTTCAATGTGTTTGCTAAACCCCGGTGATGAAGCGATTGTGTTGCAACCGATGTATGTGACCTATGAGGCAACGATACAAGCGCCCGGTGCTAAATTGGTGCCAGTCGTGCTGGATTCGAAAAACGGCTTCCGGTTGAATCGAGACACTCTTTTTGCGGCGATTACCGAGCGTACTAAAGCGATTTTTTATGCCTCGCCCTGCAACCCTTCCGGGATTGCCCTCAGTCAGCAAGAACTTGGCTTTATTGCCGAAGCAGCAGCGCAGCACAACCTCTGGGTGGTGGCCGATGAAGTCTATGCAGACTTCGTCTTTGATAAGCCATTCACATCTAGCGCGAGTGTGGCGATTTTGCGAGAACGTTTGGTTACGATCGGCAGCCTGTCGAAGTCTTACGCAATGTCGGGTTGGCGAGTTGGTTGGGCGATTGCCCCAGTCGAATTGATTGCACATATGGAAAAATTGGCTTTGTGCATGCTTTATGGCCTGCCGGGTTTTATTCAACAAGCGGGCCTTCATGCGTTGCGGCATTGTCAGCAAGATCTTGCCACGATGCGCGACCAATATCAGCTTCGAATCGAATCGATGTTTAGCGCTTTTTCAGCGATGCCTGGCCTTCGCCCGGTGATGCCAGAGGGCGGTATGTTTATGCTGGTTGATGTGCGCGAGTGTGGGCTTAGGGTATCGGAATTTGTGGCTCAGTTGTATGCGAAGGTCGGTGTCTCGGTGCTTGATGCAACCGCCTTTGGCGCCAGTACTGTCGGCCATATTCGAGTCTCGGCGACCGTTAGCGATGATGAACTGGCGGAAGCGATTAGCCGAATTGGCCATTTTATCGAGGAATTACAAGATGTCGAATGAAGGTGTCTCGAATGACGTGAGGCCTAATGAAGTGAGGCAACGCTGCTGGTGGTGCGGTGATGACAGTCTTTATCAAAAATATCATGATCAAGAATGGGGTGTGCCGATTCACGACGATCAGCTGTTGTTTGAATTCCTATGTTTAGAGGGAGCTCAAGCAGGTTTAAGTTGGATCACCATTTTGCGCAAGCGTGAGCACTATCGACAGGTGTTTGATGGTTTTGATGCGGAGAAAATAGCGGTTTACCAAGATGACAAGATTCAATCTTTGCTAGCGGACCCGGGAATTGTTCGAAACCGACTCAAGGTTAACGGCTTCGTCAAAAATGCACGGGCTTACTTAAAGATACGTGAGCAAGGGCAAACCTTCGATCAAACCATTTGGAACTATGTCGATGGTGAAACTTTGCAACCGAATCGTAAGCGAATCGAGGATGTGCCAGCCAACACACCTTTATCTGATGCAATGTCGAAAGATTTAAAGAAAAAAGGCTTCACCTTTGTTGGCAGCACCATCTGTTACGCCTTCATGCAGGCCGCCGGATTGGTGAATGACCACATCGCGGATTGCTATCGTCATGAACAACTAAAAAAGTGAACTAACCATGCAAGCGGAATTTAATTTTTTGGTGTCGACGGCTGAAAAGCCGCGTTACCAGGCGTCCAGTGCCGGGCGTGATGCAGCACATCGAGTGGATCAACCGATGCACCTGGTCAAGGCTGAGGTTCAGGATGCACGGCTGCGAAGCGATCAAGATGCAGTAACCGAGTTCGGCATGCACCCGTCAGGGTTTGATTTGTTTTCATTTCCGTCTCGGGTCAGTGACTTCTCGCAGCCCGACCAGATCAAGTCCATCTATGAAACAGAGATCGAGGATTTCGTTAAAGCCACTACCGGAGCTAAGCGAGTCGTCGTTTTCGATCATACGCTGCGCGCGTCTGCGGCAGAGATACGCCAGACTAAGAATGTTCGAGAGCCGGCTAGTCTGGTTCACAATGACTACACTGCGCGCTCAGGTTATACCTGTTTGCGCGAGAATCTTGGCGAAGAAGCAACTGAATTGAGCAAGAGTCGTTTTCAGATCCTCAACCTTTGGCGGCCATTGGTAGACCCTGTGGAAGATTACCCACTCGCTTTATGCGACGCTCGCTCACTCCAACCAGACGATTTAGTCAGCGCTGAAAGGCGCGCGGTCAATCATATCGGAGAGATTCAATTGGCCAAGTATAGCCCTCAACAACGCTGGCATTATTACGCTGAGATGCGTCCATTTGAGGCTCTATTATTTAAAACCTTTGACTCGATTAACGATGGCAATAATCCCTGCAGTATTCACACTGCAATTCATTTACCCGATGCACCTAGCGATGCAACCCCACGTGAAAGTATTGAATCTCGAATGTTTGTTTTCTATTCGTAATGACGGCTTCTGCTAAGGCCCGAAGAAAAGCGCTTGAGCAAATTTGGACTGCCGCAATAGACGCTGTTTCGGGATATCAAACGGTTAAAAATGCGCTGGCTGAAGATTCAGAGTTTCAGCCAGACCTGATCGTTTCCGTCGGAAAAGCGGCGGTTGGGATGTGTCAGGGTGCGCTCGATCGTTGGCCCAATTGCGAGGCTCTGGTGGTCACAAAAGCGGGCCATGCGGATGCTGATATTCGATCACGGAAAAATGTTCAGGTGATTGAGTCGGCACATCCGATTCCAGATCAACGATCGCTTGTCGCGGGTCAGGCGATTTTGACTAAAGTCAGCAGCCAACCAGCAGGCAGCCGCATGTTGTTGTTGGTTTCGGGTGGCGCCTCCTCGCTTGCCGAAGCTTTACCGAAGGAGATGCCGTTAGCCACGCTGCAAGCGATCACCAACGAGATGATTGCCAATGGCAAGACGATTGGCGAGATCAACGCACGGCGCAAGCAAGCCTCATTAATCAAAGGAGGCAAGTTGGCTAAACATTTTGCTGGTGCTGAAGTTCGCGTTTACGCGATTTCAGACGTTGAGGGTGACAGCATTTCGACCATCGGTTCAGGCATTGGCGACCTTGAAATCGGCCCCGCGCAATCAAGTTGCCGAATTATTGCTTCGAATCAAATCGCTCGAGATTGCGCGGCGCAGAAGGCTGAAAAACTGGGGTTTAAGGTAAGACAGAATAGTGAGACCTTATATGGTGATGTCTTTGAGCTGAAGGCAAAGCTAGCTAAGGCGTTGGAGGATGCGGCACCGGGGATTTACATTTGGGGCGGCGAGCCCACCGTGGTTCTGCCGGAAAACCCAGGGCGGGGCGGGCGCAACCAGAGCTTGGCTTTAGCCCTTGCCGAGTCCTTAGTCGGTGTCGATACGATTTCTGTTTTGGTCGCCGGCACTGATGGGTCTGACGGACCGACTGAAGCCGCTGGTGGATTGGTGGATTCGAAAACTTGGGTTGCCGCAACGGCAGCTCAAGCACTCGCCGACGCTAATGCGGGGGTTTATCTTGAAGCTTGTGGCAACCTGTTCGTGACTGGCCCGACCAATACCAACGTCATGGATCTGGTCATAGCTGCAGTAGATTAAGAATCGAGAAAAGGTAAAAAAATCACAGTTAATCTGACTTGACTATTTTTTTGACTTTAAGTACTCTGATAAGCACTTAAGAGTACTTTATAGAGTAATTAATGAGCGACACGACCTATGTTCCCCTTAAAAATGACTTGTTAATGAAATTGATAGCTCGTTATAAGGAAGACTATTCCTCGGCCATTGACGACGTGATTGAAGACTTTTTAGAGCGAACCTCGGATCAAGATCAGACACTCTTGGGTCAGCGAAATGATGGTTATATTTGGGACCAACTCACACTGCCAGCAGGCACAGAGCTGCGTACCCGATATTACGATCAATGGCAGGTAGCCATTTTGAAAAACGGACAGTTTTCTCATAATAATCAACTGTTTAAATCACCAGCGAAGGTTTGCAACGCAATGAGAGGTAACACCTCGACCAATGCTTGGCACATGCTTCAGGTGAAAAGGCCGCAAGACATTGATTTCAAAAAAGCCGAAAAATTTCGTTTGTAGTTACCAGACCAACAGGGTATTTAATCATGAGCATTTTTAACGAAGCGCAACAGCTAGAACATTTGACTGTAATGGCCAAATCACTGGTTCGATATTCGATGAGCCTAGAACCTGGGATATCCTTTGAAAGGCAAGATGACTGGTGGTTGCCCAATAATGAAACGAATTTTGTTGGCTTTCAATTTCACTGGAGTACTCAGGTAAGTATCACTTTGAGTTTGTATGGTTCGCCCCAGGAGCAACTAAAGCATAGCAGCGTAAATTTGCGGAAATCGAAGTTTAATTGCAGCGCGTTGCATATCACCAGCGAAGACCAACTGATGGCGGCCACTGTTGGTATATGGCGAGCATTTCAATTATTCAATTCACAGCGTAACCAGAAAAATGGCGCTTTGTTGTTGTTGGACGAAGCGGAAGCGGACCGCGACTGTTGGTTGCGACCCAGACCCGGCTTTACGCTACCCGATCAGACTGACGTCAGCGTCACTGAAACGACAGAATGGTATGACGAAGTGAAAAATTTCATGAAGCAAAATAAAATCATCGATTCGTCTATTTTTGTGTAGTCGTCTAAGAGTGTTGCGTAGCGAGTAGAGTGCTAATCTCGTCTAACACTTTCGGGTCTTCAATCGTTGATGGCATCGTGTAGTCGTCCCCATCGACCATCGCCCTAAGCGTTTTGCGTAAAATTTTACCTGAACGGGTCTTCGGCAATCGGTCGACAATTAGCGCTTGTTTGAACGATGCGACAGCGCCAATATCGTTACGTACCATTTCGATCAATTCTGCAATAATCTTCTCAGGCTCGGCATTCTTGATGTTCTTTAGCACTACCAGACCCATTGGTAGCTGACCTTTGAGTTCATCTCGCCGACCAATCACCGCACATTCGGCAATCATCGGATGGCGGCCTAAGATCTCTTCCATTTCGCCGGTTGACATTCGATGCCCCGCCACATTAATCACATCATCAACTCGGCCCATAATGAATAGATAACCATCTTCATCGAGGTAGCCGCCATCACCGGTGTTGAGATAACCCGGATAGGTCTCGAGATAATTCGACTTGTAACGCTCAGGATCGCCCCAAATGCTGGTTAGGCAACTCGGTGGAAGCGGTAATTTGATTGCGATAAAACCTTGTTGATTGGGGCCGAGACGTTGGCCCTGATGATCAAGCACCTGGATGTCAAAGCCAGGCACCGGTAAGGTTGATGAACCAGACTTAACTTCCATCGGTTCAATTCCCCAAAGCGGTGCGGCAATTGCCCAACCGGTTTCTGTTTGCCACCAGTGGTCGAGCACCGGCACCTTAAAAGTTTCGGACAGCCAATCGTAAGTCGGTGGATCCAACCGTTCGCCTGCGGCAAAAATGGTCTTTAAACACGAGAGATCGTATTGGCGTGCAAGATCGCCATTAGGGTCTTCTTTTTTGATCGCCCGAAAGGCGGTTGGCGCGGTGAAAAGTGTTTTTACCCGATGCTCTGAAATAACCCGCCAAAAGGCACCCGCGTCTGGAGTCATAATCGGCTTGCCTTCATACAGCAAGGTGGTGCATCCGTGCAGTAATGGACCATAAACGATATAGGAATGGCCAACCACCCAACCGACATCGGAAGCAGCCCAATAGACGTCGCCGGGTTCGTTGTCATATATCGCGCTCATGCTGTATTTAAGCGCTACCGCATGGCCGCCATTTTCCCGCACCACGCCTTTGGGTTTGCCGGTGGTGCCCGAAGTGTAAAGAATGTATAGCGGGTCGGTGCCTTTCACGGCAACGCAATCCGCGGGTGTTGCCGCGGCAAGCGTTTGTTGCCAGTCAAAGTCACGCTCAGCTTGCATCGTCGCTAGCGCTTCTGGGCGTTGCAGCACAACACAACATTGAGGCTTGTGGCTAGACATCTCGATCGCCTGGTCGACAATCGGTTTGTATTCGATCACACGATTGACTTCGATTCCGCAAGAAGCCGTTAACAACACTTTGGGGGTTGCATCTTCGAGCCGAACCGCCAATTCAGGCGGCGCAAAACCGCCAAACACAACCGAATGCACTGCACCGAGGCGAGCACAGGCCAGCATCGAAATAACCGCTTCAGGAATCATCGGTAAATAAATAATCACCCGATCGCCTTTGTCGACCCCTAGTTGCTTCAACATTCCTGCGCAAAGCGCTGCGGCATCGCGTAATTCTGAGTAGCTGAATTTCTTTTGTTGGCCGGTGACGGGCGAATCGTAGATGAGTGCGGTCTGCTGACCACGGCCGTTTTCAACATGATAATCAAGGGTGAGGTAACAAGTGTTTAGCTCTGCATCGGCAAACCATCGATCAATTCCATGTTCATCGACTGTGAGCGCCTGCTGTGGTTTTTGGTACCACTCAATTTGCTTCGCCTTGTCGGCCCAAAATGACTCAGGGTCGTCAATTGACGCGCGGTATTCGATTTCGTAGGTGGTCACCATTGCTCCTTAAATTTCACTTGTTTTAACTCGGCTTGTGGTCAAAACAATTGTTCATGATTTCAATAAACCGTTTGGCAGGTGCGGACAAAAATTTACCTTTTCGAGTCACGATGCCATAGCTGCGTTTGGGAAAGTACTGATCTACCGGAATGACATGAATGTTACTGCGATCTTCTTCAGTAATACAGACGTCGGTGACAATTGAAATGCCTTGGCCTAGCCCAACATAGCGTTTAATTACTTCCCACCCACCGGCTTCAAGGGTGACTCGAAAGTTAACATTGTTTTGCGCAAAGACCATTTTAACAATGTGCCATGTGCTCAAATG
>CBDTWQ010000044.1:0-10465 GCA_965364115.1 uncultured Gammaproteobacteria bacterium
GTCTATCGGCTTGATTGGCCGCCACTTGCAGGCCAAGCGCGTCGAGGTCCCATTGTGCTTCAATTAATTGCCGCAACTCTTGTTCGATATCATCCGTCGCTTTTTGATCACTGAGGTTTTCTAGCTCATTCGGATCTAGCCGCAAGTTGTATAACTGAGGTGGATAGGCGCGCGAATAGACGTATTTGTAATCGCCTCGACGGACCATCACCCGTGGTGCCACCGTGCCGCCATCGATATGTTCGACAAAAATCGGCCGCTCACTGTTTTCGGCACCCTTCATCGCCGGCACCAGCGATTCGCCCAAACTCGGCTGGCCAGCGTTTGGATTCGGCGTGTCGGTTAGTTCTAGCAAGGTTGGCAGCAGGTCTTGCAAGCTGGTGGGTGAATCAAGCCGCAGACCGGAACCGCCTGGCACGGAAATCAACAATGGAATTCGTACCGCCGGTTCGAACAGCGTTTTCTTGAACCACATGCCGCGTTCACCCAGCATGTCGCCGTGGTCCGAAGTGAATAAGACAATCGTATTATCGGCGAAACCGGCCGTTTCCAGCGCGTTTTGCAGTTTGCCGAATAGCTCATCGATGTAGGAAACCATGCCGTAATAGCCGCGCCGTGCATTGCGATAAGCCTCGTCGGTGACTTCGACTTTGTCTTGCCCATAGTGAAAATAGAGCGAGCGTGAATGTGGGTCACGCGCCTCAAGCGGAATAAAACCGACGCGCGGTGGATCAATCTCCTGGTTTGTGTAGCGATCCCAATAGTCTTCAGTGATGACATAAGGATCGTGCGGATGGGTCAATGAAACGGTCAGAAAAAATGGCCGTTGATCTTCCGACCGAGCGATTCGATAGATCTCTCGAACTGCATTATGTGCAACGTCTTCGTCATAGTCGATTTGCATGCTGCGCGCCATTGGCCCGGCATCAAACACGGTGTCCATCGTCGAAACCCCGGCGGCATAGCGCCGCTCATCGTCGATCGACACATCACCGTAATCGGTGGTAGGGGTCCAGGAGAAATCGGCGGGATAAATTTCGGTGGTCAATCGCTCTTCGAAGCCGTGAAATTGATCCGGCCCGACAAAATGCATTTTCCCTGAAAGACAGGTGTAATAGCCAGCCGCGCGCAAATGATGAGCGATGGTCGGCACCGACGCTGGCAACTCGGCACCGTTGTCATAGGCAGCAATTCGCGAGGGCAATTGCCCCGACATCATCGAGAAACGAGCGGGTGCACACAAAGGGTAAGGCGTGTACGCATTTTCAAAGACACAGGCATTGGCCGCGAACTGGTCCAAATTCGGCGTCTTACAAACCTGGTTACCGTAGGCACTGAGCGCAAATGCGGTCAGTTGGTCCACCATGAAAAGCACTACATTGGGTTGTTTTTTGGTCATCGCTAATGCTGCAAAATTTGGCTTAGAAACAGCTTGGTTCGATCACTGCTAGGGTGGTCAAAAAAACTGGCTGGGTCATTCTGTTCCACAATTTCACCTTGATCCATAAAAATCACGCGGTCGGCCACGCGGCGCGCAAAGCCCATTTCGTGGGTTACACAAATCATCGTCATGCCTTCTTCAGCGAGCGAAACCATGACATCCAGCACTTCCGAAATCATCTCTGGGTCAAGCGCCGAGGTGGGTTCATCGAACAATAGAATTTCGGGATTCATGCAGAGTGAGCGGGCGATTGCCACGCGCTGCTGCTGGCCGCCAGAGAGTTCGCCGGGGTATTTATTCGCTTGCTCTGGAATTCGCACCTTCTGCAAAAAACCGGTCGCAATTTCTACCGCTTCGTTGCGTGACATGCGCCGCACTAAGTTTAACGCCAAGGTGCAGTTTTCCATCACCGTCATGTGCGGGAACAGATTAAACTGCTGAAACACCATGCCCACCTCTCGCCTGATTTCATCGATATGTGCGACATCGTCATCGAGTTCGGTGCCGAGCACATTAATGCTGCCTCGCTGATGATCTTCCAATTTACAAATGCAGCGAATCAGGGTCGACTTGCCCGAACCCGACGGCCCACAAATGACGATTTTTTCACCGTCAGCCACTTCCAGATCGATATTTTTCAGCACATGAAAATCATCGAACCATTTGTTCACTGCGGTCATCTTGACCGCCGGTGTCTCGCCACGTGTTCGTTCAGCCATGACCCACTCTCAGTTTCTTTTCCAGATACGCGCCGTATCGGGACAGTGAAAAGACGAAAATAAAATAAATCATACCAACGAAAACATAAACCTCGATGTAATGCACCGTCCACTCACCGGTGCCGTAGGCTGCTGCCGCCGAAGCCAAGACTTCAAAAAAACCAACAATAGTGACAATCGAGGTTTCTTTAAAGGTAATCACAAACTGATTCACCATCGCCGGCAATGCATTGCGAAACGCCTGCGGCAATTGAATTCGCGTCACCCGCTGCCAGTAGTTCAAACCCAGGGTCAAGCCCGCCTCATCTTGACCACTCGGAATCGCCTGCAGCCCGGCGCGAATGTTTTCTGCTTGATAACAGGCGAAGAAAATCGCAAACCCCGCAATCACCCGATAAAGCTTGTCGCCGTTTAACCAGCCGGGCAATAGAAAAGGCGTGATCACTGCCGCCGCGAACAAAATGGTGAGCAATGGCAATGAACGAAAGAAGTCGATAAACAGGCCGACCATTCGAGCGATGACGATGAGTTTTGAACGTCGGCCTAGCGCCAGCAGAATCGATAGTGGCATTCCAATGATCGACACGGCGGCAAAAATAAAAATCGTCAACGCCAAACCACCCCATCGTTCGGGGGTGACCACGCTGAGGCCGAGTATTCCGCCATGCATCAAAACGTAGAAAATGCCAAAGCCGCTCAACCACAACAGGCTGAGTTTGAGCCCACTCCAAAACCACGGGAAACAAGATGCGACGACGGTCGCAATCATCACTAGACAGGCGAGGGTCGAGCGCCAATGTTCATCATAGGGAAACAATCCGAAGAAAATGATTCGATGGCGGGCATCGATCACCGACCAGCAAGCGCCGCTGCTTTCGCGGCACAAAGGTTCATCCTCGGCCGCCCAGACACTCGACAAAAACACCCAGTCGATCGCGTTCGCGAGCAAATAGACCAGCAGTAAGCTGCAAAAGATCGTGATTCCGCTGTCCATTAGACTGCCGAATAAATTGACCTTGATTCGCTCCGTGAGCGAGGCCTTTGGCGGAGTAAGTAAGCTAGTGGTGGCATTCATCAGGCTAGCTTTTCACCTCATAACCCTTGATCGCTATCTTCCGATTGATGGTGTTCATTAGGTAGGCAATGCTCAAATTAATAATCAAAAAGCCGCCCATCAAGATCGCCAACAATTCCAAGGTTTGGCCACTTTGATTGATCGAGGTAGAGACAATCATGAAGAAGTCGGAGAACCCGACGACAATGCCGATGGTGGTGGCTTTCATCAACTGCACATATTGATTGGTCAGCGATGGCAGCACCGCGCGGATCGCCAACGGCATTCGAATGTGGCGAAATATTTGCGCGCGACTCAAGCCGTTGACGAAACCGGCTTCGATCTGACCGCGCGGCACTGACATCAAACCGGCGCGCATCACCTCACCAATGTAAGCCCCGCCATAGAGCGCAATCGCCACCACCAGTGCGAGCAACTCAGGCGGCAGCCGCATGCCGCCGACAAAGTTCAGGCCGCGCAACGCGGGTAGATCAATCAATGGGGTCTGCGGAATGCGAGCGGCATAGCCGATGAAGATGAACACCAATGGCAGCAACATCCAACCCGCTTTTCTGAGCTGATGATACTGCGGCGAATGGTTCATCCGATTGCGCAACCAGGGTTGCAACACAGCCCAACCGAGCGCCAATAGGGCCATCACGAAAACGGCCAACAGCTCGATGTTTAGCACTGGAAAATAGAAACCTCGACCGGTGATAAAAACCGCATCGCCGATTGATATAGCAGCGCGCGGCCGAGGCAGGTGCGTGAGAATGGCGTACCAGAAAATAGCCTGCAATATTAATGGCAGATTACGAAAGGTTTCGACGTAGATGGTGCCGAGCAGCGACAACAGATAATTGTGCGAAGTCCGAATCAGACCGATGATGATGCCAACAACCGTGGCCAACGTAATGCCGAGAGTTCCGAGCAACAAGGTGTTGAGGGCGCCGATCCAAAGTGTGCGGCTATAAGTGTCGCTGATGGTGTAAGGCAGCACCGAAAACGAAAAATCCCAGCCGGTGGAGCGTTGCAGAAAGCCAAACCCGGTGGTCAAACTCTGCGCTTCCAGAGCCGCCCGAGTGTTCATCACCATCGCAATTAAGATAGCCGCAGTAGCCGACACCACCAGTGCCTGAAACACGGCTTCTCGAAATTTTCGGTTTCTAAGCAAGTCACCCTTTATAAACAAATCAACCATGGCTTCGAACAATGATTCAGCGCAAATCAATTCCCGGGCGACTAAGGCTCAAAGTTCGCCAGAGGAGTTGAAATTGCGAGGCTGAGGCCTGCCCAGCCATCGCATCTAAACGCTTTTCGATTAGTCCAGAATCATCGGCACGATGACGCCGCCATCGCTCCACAAGCCGTTAAGACCACGATCAAGCTTATAAACCGACTTAGCACCAATATTGCGTTCAAAAATTTCCGAGGCGTTACCCATTTGTTTAATCACGTTATAGGCCCAGTCATCCGACAGCCCCAGTCGTTCGCCAATTCCGGGCGACACGCCTAACAGTTTGGAGACCGTATCATCCGCAGGATTGGCTTTCATCTTATCGACGTTAGCCGAGGTAATGCCCTTTGCTTCGGCGATCCAAGTGACCGCAAACATCCAATTAGTAATGTCTACCCAGTTGTCATCGCCCTGCCGCATTGCCGCTGCTTCTGGTTCCAGCGCAAGTGCGACGTCCATCATCACGTGGTCATTTGGTTTGTCCGCACTTTGTCGAGTGACCGCAAGATTCGGCCCCCAACCAACGATGCTATCGCAGCGTCCGGCAAAATAAGCCGCGCGAGTTTCCTCAGACTTTTCAAACGTGATCATTTCGATATCGATCTTGCGACTCTTGAAGAAGTTAGCCGCGAGGCGCTCAGTTGAGGTGCCTGCATTGGCGCAAAGCGAACCACCCCGCAAGGTTTCCGGTGCCGTGCTGCCCAATTCTTTTGGCATCATCACGTTGGTCGCGCCAACAAAGTAAGGCACAGAGAACTGAATGCCCAACTCGGTATCACGGCCCATGGTCCAACCGGTTGCTTTGATGATGATGTCGACATCACCTGACTGCAGCGAAGGGAAACGCTGAGCCCAACTAATCGGCACCACTTTCAAACTTTTCACGCTGCCGAAGATCGCCACATTTAGCGCTCGGCAATAATCGATATCATATCCTGACCATTTGTTGTCATCGGTGACCATGACGAATGGTGGAAAGCTGCCATTGTGCCCAGAGCACAATAAGCTGCCGCGTGCCTTGACTGCCTTGAGGGTGTCTCCGTTCGCGGCGTGCAGCGGTGCAGACACCATTGACAGCGCAATCAAGCTGGCGGAAGTGACCCCCAGTAACAATTTTTTCCCGATTGAGTTCATTTTTTACTCTCCTCTTAAGGTTATTTTTTTAATTGGACTTGCCAGCCCATGATTGAAACTCATCACGCGTGAAGTGGCCCACTAAAGCCTATCCGTCGTTTTCTTTTCGCTATCTACCGATCTAACAACCACCGCACAGTGCCACATTTTCTATAATCGCAACACGCCGAACCCGTCAAAAGTCGACGACTAAGACTGTTAGGTTCGAGAACAGCTTAATATTTTTGAGTTCGTATGTCTCTCCGTATGTCTCTGGACCAACGCCAAATGACAAAACCGATTGAGAAGAACAATGATCTTCATTCATTCACCCTGCGCCACAGCCTGGCTCTCAGCATAAGAAATGGGTGGATATTTAGCTGGGTTATCTGGGCCGCAACAGCTCGGAATGCAATGCATCACATGATTGGCATTGGCGTTGAGAAAAAACGGAACCGAATAGCGCGAGGTTTGCCCCGTATTATTATTCGCAAAATGCTTAACGCTAATGAAACGGTCATTGCTCCAATGCCGGAGCAATTCTCCGGAGTTAACAATAAACGCGTTCTCCAACATCGGCGCTCTGATCCATTGCTGCCGGCGTTCGCTGAAAATCGTCAAGCCCGGCTGATCCTGAGCGAGAATCGTGCAGAAGGTGGTGTCAACATGCGGTGCAATGCCGAATTCGTCCTGCTGACCAGTCGGCATCGGCGGATAGTGCGTCATTCGCAAGCGAAACACCGGTGACTCAAAGGCCCTCTCAAAAAAACTAGCGGGCATCTCCAACGCTGCCGCAAAAACAGGCAACAAACGTGTGCCCAGCTCGGTCATTGCCGCTGCATAACGTTCCGCTACTGACCGAAAGTCCGGCAGGCTCTGGCGATCGGGCCATTGATTGTCTTGCATACTGAGTTTGTGATCGCATTTGATGATGAAAGCTTCGTTTAGATTACCCTTGGCTCGCGCGGGCAACTTCCTGTTTTTAACCGGCATGTAACCGACGCCTCCGACCGGCCAATCAGGCCTGTCCATGAGTAAGCGCTGCTTCAGCTCAAGCGGTAAGGCGTGAAACTGGCGAACTTGCTCAAACATTTCACGCTGTAATGCTGGCCGCACTTGATGACCAACAATCGTAAAAAAGCCAACCTCCTGACATGCAATGCGGAGTTGGCGAGCCACTTCGACCAGCGCGTCATCTGCTCCACTGCTGAAATAACCCTCCAAATCAATCAACGGAATGTCACCTGCCGCGGCCTCCAGCGGGCGACTGGTGTCCCATGAGGCAGAATCTGATTTGAGTTGTTGCTCCTTTGCGAACGGGTCAAAGTCTTCGCTGGATGATTGGTTATCAGACGGTTTCAAGCCTTTACCTTAATTAAGCAATTCGCACGATCATAAAAGAGAATGGGCTCGATGCGCAAATTTCAAAAACCACTCAGGCAATTAGAATGAGTGTAAAACTGGGGGACGATCCGTCAGCAACGATTTGTCATGAACTCTATCTAGCAAGTTTTTCGCTTGCCAGGCGATTTAGGCTGACACCCAAATCGGCCTTGAATGAGTTCATAACGCTAACATCAGCGATCAAAAAAGCGTGCAGAGTATTTTTGATCCGACTGAATATTTTTATAGTTGCTCCGTTCCACCATTAGCCTGGCTTCCTTTTTTGACGGTTCAGGTGGAACCTATTTCTGCTGACCACGAATATGCATGTACAAGACAGAACTAATGTTCACTTACTCATATTCACCATAATCACCTACCCAAGGTCAGTGTGCACCATAGTAAAACATTGTACGGTTTAGATTGATTTTGCCATTGAGTCTGGTGACCACAGTTTCTACATAGCCTTTATTCCAATATTTTTCTGCTAGTTCTTGTTTCAAGAATCCATTTTCATTAAATAATTCAATCGCTGGGTCAAAAAATACAATGACGTAACTGGAATTCTTATAGATGTGTTCATAAGTGTAGGGACCGAATACTTTTAACCTTACATTGGGTTGGTTGAGAAACTTACCGATTTCCCCAGTTCCCTCACCTGAACCGAATAAGTAATTGGCAATAGGCTGATTGAAGCATTGATTGGGAGTTGGTACGCATCCCATCATTCTTATCGCCGCTGAATCTTGAGCAATAATTGCAGATTTGAGTTGATTCGCAAAAGCAACTACATCGGCATCGTTGGCCCCAGCGGGCATGGAAAGCGCTAGCAGTAGAAATGCCTGTATTAGAGACTTAGTCATTTTCTAGAGTTCGGTTAACCGCTCGGTTCAGTGGTCGATCGCTGCGAGCAGAGAGAGCATTGGATGATCTGGCTGAAAAAGTTTTTTAGGCGATCTCACCACCCACTGGGCCATAAAAAATGACCCAGGTGGCAAAGTCGTCAGTAAATTCTTCAAATCGGTGAACTGCGCCCGTTGGAACAAACAGTACTTCACCCATTTCAAATGGTTTTCTACTTTCGCCATTGACAAATATCCCAGAACCAGAGATTACCACGTAGACTTCATCCTGATCATGCGGCTCCTGTGGGTCTACTTTTTCAGGTTTGTAAACCTCAACACTCAATGAGCCATGCTTAAACAATTCTTTATACGGCTCGTCAACGCAACTAAGAGCCTGTAATGCTGATGATGTAGTTAGTTTTTCCATTTTTAATTCCTAATGCTGCGCTTTGTGGAGAGCGAGCGAAGCGAATGATTCCGACAACAACGCCACCTTAATGCGCACCTTGAGTGACATGAATTTCTCCGTGAGATGTGATATTTGTTTTCCCACCCAATTCAATTTGGCCAGAAGATAAATACTTAATTTGAACCTTCCCATCTCTCCCAACTTCTTGCCCTTGCATGGATAGGTAATCTTCTGGGGCTTGGCCATTTTGCAAGCGCAGAAATGCAACCGCGACATTGCCACTTCCACACACTGGATCCTCAGAGACACCAACTGATGGTGCAAAGGTTCTAACTTTGTAAGTTTTGCCATCCGCTTTTATCGCACCGATCACGATACCTGTCGCTCCTAGGTTATCGGAAAACGACTTTATCTTAGTTTGGTCTGGTTGGAGCGCTTCTATAGCTTCAGACGAATCGATCAGTGCAGTTATCCAAATAGGACCAGCATCTATTTTAGCGGCAATACTAATCGGAACTTCTAGCCCTAGAGCCTTTTCTAAATCTCTCGTTTCTGCGACTGAGATATTTTCAAGTTTAGGGTCAGGCGCCACCAAATGAATGCTGTTATTTCGTGAGTCAAATCGGATATCTACAATCCCAGCAGGACAATCTTGCTTAATCGAATTTCCGTCAAAATCAAAATGGTTTTTAACCGCTATGGCAGTTCCTAGAGTTGGATGCCCGGCGAATGGCATTTCTCCATCGGGCGAGAAAATTCTCACCTTGTACTGACTCTCTGTTCTTTGAAAATCACTAACAAATGTCGTCTCAGACAAATTTAGCCAAGAAGTGATTCGTTGCATTTGGAAATCGGGCAAGCGCTCATCGCACATCACCACAGCAACAGGATTACCCATAAATGGCTTATCCGAGAAAACATCAACAACATAATAAAACATTTTGGTTCCCGGTTAGTTTTTTGGATCCGCTTTAGCGCTCAATTCGGCGGTCAGCGCCATGCTGACCCAACTGCATTTATTATGTCTATATTTGCAGAGTAAAATGTGTGTTTTTATTTCCATGCGGTGACACTATGAGGACCAATATCGCTATTGATGACAACCCTATGAGCGATGTATTGAAGGCTACAGCCTTGTCTGCAAAAAAGAAAGCAACCTAAATTAGCCTTAAGAAATCGATACAACTCAAGCAGCAAAAAGGATTCGGAAATTTGGAGTTAAATGCTCATGGGAAGGCGATTTTACCGAAATAAGAAATGCTAGATAATCCTGCTCGACACTAGAGCCTGGATTTAATACATCAATGGTCACGACACGAATGCGACAACTTTCCTCGATGGTGCATGGAGCACGGACTCCACCTGTCTCGGCGATATTATCTCGGTAGAGATTTGCAAAGTTCGCGAAGTGATAAAGAGCATCGTCTTGCTCGGGAGAATTTTCTGGAGCGGCCTCTCTACCCTATCATGACGCCAAAACTTGCCCTGGTGGATACGGACAACTACCACTGCTTTTCAGTGACAATTCCCTAGGTCGAGTTTCTAGAGCCCAATAAACCTTAGGAAATACCCATAACTCCGCGCTAATAGGCGCCGCCAGGAGTCGAAGACTGCGGCTTCAGAGCCTTATTATTGTTAAAGTCGTCTCGGACAAGCCCGTATAATTCACTATCCGAAACATTCCCATTTACTATCCAACGTTGCTTTAACCTTCCTTCCAACGAGAACCCCAATTTTTTAAGCAACTTCGCTGAGGCACTATTGTCCGGATCAATGTCAGCTTCTAGCCTATTTAAACCTAATTCAAAAAAGGAATAGTCAACGATCTTAGCAAGCACCTCAGTCATGAACCCGTGCCCCCAATATGAGCGCTTCAAGATGTAACCAATTTCAGCTCTTCTCGACTCTTGGTGAAAATTGAACAGGCTGAACGTACCAATGACCAAGTTCGAATTAGACTCTTCAATTGCGAAGCAAATTGAATCGCCGGCTTCCCACCATTCCTTAGCATTTGAAATCATTTCACTCGCTTGACTTAAAGTGGTAAAGGGAAGGCTATCCCAATATTTCATTGCTTCTTTATCCGAGTAAATGTCGAACAAAGCCTTCTCGTCATCCGACTTAAGCTCTCTAAGCTTAAACCTTACAGTTGCTAGTTCAATCAAACCAAATTTCATCTTATATCTACTTCTTCGGTTGAACAATAACGCCCCGCCCACCGAGCACATTTTTATTGGAGGCTTTCGCGTGTATTTTTGCACAAA
>CBDTWQ010000045.1:0-10449 GCA_965364115.1 uncultured Gammaproteobacteria bacterium
AGCTTTTGTTCCGACAGCTGATCAACTCTTATACCCAAGACGCACAACCGGTTGGCTCTAAGAACTTGGCGCAATTATCTGGACTCGATGTGAGTTCGGCCACGATCCGAAATATTATGGCGCGACTGGAAGATATGGGGCTAGTTGACTCACCTCACACCTCAGCGGGTCGCGTGCCCACGGAAGCGGGTTATCGTTTCTTCATAGACAGTATGTTAGAAGTCGATAATTTGACCCAGTCGGCCCATCAAACCATTTCGCAAAACTTGGGGGCCAATAAAACCTCTTCGGACTTAATTCACAGCGCCAGTGATGTTCTCTCAAAAATCACCCATCTAACCGGCATCGTCAGTCTAAGCCATGTTGCGCCTGCTGAAATCAGACATATCGAATTCATGAAACTTAGCGATCGTCGGGTATTGGTCATTTTGGTGATCAATCAAGATGACGTACACAACAAAGTGATTCAGGTTGACCGTGACTATAGCGATAGTGAATTGCAGCAAGCAGCGCAAATGTTAAGCAGCTATCTGCTCGGCAGCAGCTTTTCTTCGGCGCGTGAACACTTGTTGCGGGAACTGTCGGAGCTTCGTACCGACGTCAACAGCATTATGGAAACCGTGCTCGATGCGATGGAGGAGGTGTGTAATATTAATGCCCATGACGATCTGCTCACTAGCGGGCAATCGAACCTTTTACACTATTCAGAACTCTCCGATATCAATAACTTACGGGGCTTGTTTAATGTTTTTAGTGAAAAGACAGATCTGCTTAAACTGCTCGATGGCTGCACCTCTGCGGACGGGGTTGAAATCTTCATTGGCAGCGAATCAGGCTACTCAGTGTTACGAGACTGCAGCGTGGTTGGTGCGCCTTATCGTGTCAAAGGCGAGGTCGTAGGCGTTCTAGGCGTGATTGGCCCAACCCGTTTAGCTTATGGCCGAGTTATCCCAGTGGTCGATATGACGGCAAAACTGCTCACTTCCGCCTTGAATAGTCAAAAATAATCCATAAATTAAAGCGATCTTTTTGAATGGCTGGCTTTTACAGGTTACAGCCCTAGTTTCCAATCTAACTTATAACGAATCGGAGCATCAAATGTCGAGAGAACAATCCAATGTCGACAAAGGCGAGGTCGCGCAGACGGACGCTGAACAGTCAGGTGAACTTTTAAATCAAGCAGACGGCCTTATCGATGAAAGTTCGTCGAACGTTGATGCAGATTCGATTGAGCAGCAGCTTGCCACAGCTCAAGTGACCATCAAGGAGTACTGGGAGCAAATTATGCGTCTCAGAGCCGAGATCGAGAATAATCGTAAAAGAGCGGAACGCGATGTCGAAAATGCGCATAAATACTCGATTAAGAACTTCGTCGAAAATATTTTGCCCGTAGTTGACAGCATGGAGTTAGGTCAGACCGCGGCTGAAGCCGAGAATGCGACGCTTGACAGTATTCGTGAAGGCACATCGCTCACCATGGGAATGTTGATGCAAGTGTTGGAGAAAAACGGCCTTGAGCAAATTGACCCTGCCGGTGAAAAATTCGACCCAGAAAAGCATCAGGCGATTAGTATCGCTGAGATTGCTGGGGCAGAATCGAACAGCGTAGTCGAAGTCATGCAAAAGGGGTTTTCTCTGAATGAGAGGCTGGTTCGACCTGCAATGGTAGTGGTTGCCAAATAAAACCACACAAAATTAAGTAATTAACTTGAAAGCCGGAAATATAACCTTACTTTCAGTGTACGTTTAACATCAACAGTTTGGGAGCACTTAGATGGGCAGAATTATAGGCATTGATCTCGGCACCACGAATTCGTGTGTTGCGGTGATGGAGGGTGGTAAACCCAAGGTAATTGAAAACGCTGAGGGTGACCGTACCACGCCGTCTGTGGTCGCTTTTGGTGCGGATGAAGAAGTTTTGGTCGGTCAGCCCGCCAAACGTCAGGCGGTGACTAACCCAACTGATACGATTTACGCGGTTAAGCGTCTGATTGGTCGACGCTTCGATGAACCAGCGGTTCAGAAAGATATCGATCTGGTGCCGTTTAAGATTATAAAGGCCGATAACGGCGATGCTTGGGTAGAAGCCAAAGGTAAGAAAATGGCGCCGCCCGAAATTTCAGCACGAATTCTTCAAAAGATGAAGAAGACTGCCGAAGATTATCTTGGTGAAGAAGTCACCGAGGCCGTTATCACAGTGCCCGCTTACTTCAACGACTCACAGCGCCAAGCCACCAAAGATGCCGGCAAAATTGCTGGACTTACGGTTAAACGTATTATCAACGAGCCAACCGCCGCCGCATTGGCTTATGGCATGGACAAAGCCAGTGGCGACAAGAAAATCGCGGTGTATGACCTCGGTGGTGGCACTTTCGATATCTCGATTATCGAAGTTGCAGAGGTTGATGGCGAGCATCAGTTTGAAGTGTTATCGACCAATGGCGACACCTTCCTTGGTGGCGAAGACTTTGACATCCGTATGATCAATTACCTCGCCGATGAGTTCAAAAAAGAGCAGGGCATGGAGTTGAAAGGCGACCCTTTAGCCATGCAGCGTCTTAAAGAAGCGGCTGAAAAAGCTAAAATCGAACTGTCATCTAGCCAGCAAACAGATATCAATCTACCTTATATCACGGCCGATGCGTCGGGTCCGAAGCACTTAAATCTTAAGATTACACGTGCCAAGTTAGAGTCACTGGTTGACGACTTAGTCGCGCGCACCATCGACCCGCTCAAGGTCGCACTCGACGACGCAGGTCTTTCAGTGTCGGAGATCGATGACATTATCCTCGTCGGTGGTCAGACTCGGATGCCTAAAGTTCAAGAAGTGGTGAATAACTTTTTTGGCCGCGAAGCCCGTCGTGACGTCAACCCTGACGAAGCGGTCGCCAGTGGTGCCGCAATTCAAGGCGGTGTGCTTGGTGGTGATGTTAAGAACGTGTTGCTGCTAGACGTGACCCCGCTGTCACTTGGCATCGAAACTTTGGGTGGCGTGATGACCCGCTTGATCGAAAAGAATACGACGATCCCTACCAAGGCATCTCAAACATTTTCGACTGCTGAAGATAATCAGACTGCGGTCACGGTTCATGTCCTGCAAGGCGAGCGAGAAGTGGCCTCGGCCAACAAATCTCTTGGCCGCTTTGATTTGTCAGATATTCCGCCAGCGCAACGCGGCGTTCCGCAGGTTGAGGTGACTTTTGACATCGATGCGAATGGCATCTTGAATGTCTCAGCAAAAGACAAAGCCACTGGCAAGGAGCAGAAAATCGTGATCACGGCCTCGAGCGGCCTCTCCACTGAAGAAGTCGATGCGATGGTCAAAGATGCTGAAGCGCATGCCGATGAAGACCGCAAACATCGTGAAACGGTGGAGGTCAGAAATCAGGCCGATGCGATGATTCACTCTGCTGAGAAGACCCTAAAAGACCTAGGTGATCAAGTGGAAGGTGAAGATCGTGCCAATATGGAAGCCGCGATTGGCGACCTGAAAAAGGCTCTTGATGATGGTAAAAAAGAAGTGATTGAAACTAAAACTCAAGCGCTTGCCGAGGCTTCAAGCAAAATAGCAGAGAAAGCGTATTCAACTGCTGGAGCAGAAGAAGGTGGCCCTGAACCCGTCGATGCGAATGCGAGCCAGGCTAACGATGACGTAGTCGATGCTGAGTTTGAAGAAGTAAAGGACGACAAAAAATAGCAGACGATTGTTCGCAGCTGACCCATTTAGGGGCGATCATTAGCATCGCCCCAATTGGCGCAAGAAGAGACCAAATGAGCCAAGTTTAAATCCGTATGCTCTAACCGAAGCGATTATTAATGCTCGGTTTCAGCCCTCGAAAAGACTTTATAACTTGCAAGACAAACTAAAACCTGGTGCTAGCAAAAGCGAGCACCGGGTTTTTGATTATAAGAAAGGCTAATGTCAAAAAGAGATTTTTATGAAGTTCTGGAAGTCGGCCAAACCGTTTCAGACGTAGAATTAAAGAAGGCCTTTCGTCGTCTGGCGATGAAATATCATCCTGATCGCAACCCCGATGATGAGGAAGCGGAGATTCGCTTCAAAGAGGCTAAAGAAGCCTTTGACGTGCTGTCTAACGCCAACAAACGCGCGGCATATGACCAATTTGGCCATGCTGGCGTCGATCAGTCTGCGGGCGGCGCTCATGGTGCTGGCTTTGGTGATGCTTTCAGCGATATTTTTGGCGACATATTTGGCGGCGGCGGTCGCTCGCGGGTTCGCAAAGGCGCCGATTTACAATACAACCTTGAATTGAGCCTCGAAGACGCAGTTGCTGGCAACACGGTTAAAATTCGCGTGCCGACGATGAAACATTGCACTAGTTGCTCAGGCAGCGGTGCCAAACCAGGTACTTCACCTGAAACTTGCAACACCTGCGGTGGCCACGGACAGGTTCGAATGCAACAAGGCTTTTTTTCGGTTCAGCAAACCTGCCCAAAATGTCGAGGCAGTGGAAAAACCATCAGCCAACCTTGCAACAGTTGCCAAGGCGTTGGGCGTGTCAAAGAGCACAAGTCACTCTCGGTTGAGGTGCCCGCTGGAGTAGACAATGGCGATCGAATCCGTCTAACCGGAGAAGGCGAGGTCGGTGAAGCCGGCGCACCCGCAGGCGACTTGTTTGTTCAGATTCATGTGAAACAGCATCCTATTTTTGAACGCGACAATGCTGATTTGTACTGCGATGTGCCGATTAGTATTGTTACAGCCGCGTTGGGCGGTGAACTCGAAGTTCCCAGTCTCGGCGGCCGGCTTAATTTGAAAATACCGTCCGGCACTCAAACTCATAAGCAATTTAGAATGCGCGGCAAGGGAGTCAAGCCGGTGCGTGGCGGGCCAGTAGGTGATTTAATCTGTCGCATTCTGGTAGAAACGCCGGTTAAACTAAACTCGGAACAAATCGAATTATTTGAAAAACTGGGGCAATCCATGGATAAGACCGGCACAAAACATAGCCCTAACGAAACTTCTTGGGTGGATAATGTGAAACAGTTTTTTGAAGAGTTGAAGTAATGACTCGCATAGCCATTGCGGGCGCAGGTGGGCGCATGGGTCGAACGCTGGCGGTCGCCTGCGAGCAAGTCGACGATCTTTTATTAACTCAAGCACTAGAGCGAAGCGGTAACCCAACTCTTGGCAGTGATATTGGAGTGCTAGCGGGGCTACCCAGCAACGGCATCCTGATTGGTGATTCACTTGAGGCTGACCAATTTGATCTCCTAATTGATTTTACTCATCCCCTAGCAACCCGTGAACACCTTGAATTTTGTCTGAAGCATAAGAAAAAAATGGTAATCGGCACGACCGGTTGCGGCAACCAGCTAGAACAAGAGATTCGTGCAGCAGGCGAACACATCGCACTGTTGCATGCCGCCAACATGAGCGTTGGCGTCAATCTTTGCTTCAAGCTTTTGCAGACTGCGGCTGCCGTTCTCGGTGACCAAGTCGATATTGAAATCATTGAAGCCCATCATCGTCACAAGGTCGATGCGCCATCAGGAACGGCACTAGAAATGGGTCGCGTAATCGCCAACACACTAGAGCGAGATCTCGAAAAAGTGGCTGTCTACGGGCGTGAAGGCCAAACAGGACCACGCGAAAGAGGCACCATTGGATTTGAGACAATTCGCGCTGGCGATATTGTAGGCGAACACACGGTACTGTTTGCCGATGAAGGCGAAAGAGTCGAGATCACCCACAAGGCCAGCAGCCGGATGAACTTCGCCTCCGGCGCGATGCGCGCCTGTCGCTGGATCGCCAACAAGGACAAAGGCTTTTTCAGCATGCAAGACGTTCTCGATTTGAACTAGCTTTCTGTCCCAAATCAAGCACTTCCTGACATTAGATCGGAAATATTGAAGAAAAGTGACCTTATCCTTTTCCTGAGGTATGCGGTTTTCACGTACATTAATTTCGTAATTATTGTTGCCTTATGTTTCGGAGCTGATCGCTTGGTGAAAATTATGCCGGGCCATGATGGTCAGTCCCTTATTAAGGGGGCTTTTTTTATATACGCAACTTTAGCTTTTGCTCTCTTTTTATATTCCCTGACGCCCAACGAAGCCGAATATGGTAATTACAAACGGTTATTTGTTTATCCATCATTAGGTCACGGTGTCCCTTTTGTTATTAGAGAAACCTTCTTCATGTTTGCTATGTCAATGGCAATATAAAAATTAGTCGTTATGTGAAAAATTGCATTTATACAAAAATGATCAATTCAACTGCGGCAGTACCCAAGAGTTACAGCTTGCCTGAATGGGTAAATAGTTCTAACGAAAACGGTGCAGAATTTGACTGACTGGTGTTGATGATGCCTTACAAAACTGCAAATCAATTGACGCAACTTTTGCTGGTATAATGATCACCTAGATTGAAGGTGAGCGTAGTGCCCTATCACAACGATGTTTGAAGTGAACTCAACGAGAATTGTTCTATCTTTCTCTGATAGCCTCATCTTTGTATCTCAGTAGAGGTGAAAGAAAAAACTCGATGATTCGCCGAGTCCCTGTTTTTACTTCTACTGACGCGTTCATTTCTGATGATAGGTTTAAAGGTTTGCCATCGATAATGATTTTCTGATCGTCTAGGCTTACCCTTGCTTTATAAACTGGCCCCAGTTTCTCGTGGATGATGGCGGTGTTTGTCAACCTATCATTCGTTTGGCACAGCTTTGGCAGGACTTTCAGCAGTTTCGAATCTCTATTCAACGATTGGGCGATATCCTGAACACTAAAACAGAAAACCTAGCCAGTTCCTCACCTGAAAACTTGCCACCATTAAAAGGCAATATAGTCTTCGAATCGATTACATTTCGCTATCGCCCCAACGAAGCGGAGGTATTGCGTAATGTCTCATTAGAAATCAAAGCGGGAGAAAATATTGGCATAGTGGGTCGATCGGGTTCGGGAAAGTCAACCGTCACGAAACTGATTCAACGTTTGCATGTGCCAGAACATGGTCGGGTTCTGATTGATGGTCTTGATATTGGCCTGCTTGACCCTGTTTGGCTAAGAAGGCAAGTGGGTGTGGTCCTTCAAGACAATGTTCTCTTCAACCTATCGGTCCGAGAAAAAATCGCCTTTGTCAATCCTGCAATGCCAATGAATAGAATTATGAAGGCGGCACAATTAGCCGGTGCACATGATTTCATTCTTCAGCTCCCCAAGGCGTATGATACGGTTTTGGAAGAGCGAGGCTCAAACCTTTCGAGTGGGCAACGCCAGCGGATAGCAATAGCGAGGGCACTCGCAAACACGCCTCGAATATTGATTCTTGATGAGGCGACAGCAGCCTTAGACTATGAGTCAGAACGTATATTCCAAGACAATTTGAAAGTTGTTGGCAAAGGTCGTACCGTCATTATCGTCGCCCACCGACTTTCGACGGTGCGCGATTGCGATAGAATTTTGGTGATGGATAAAGGACAGGTTGTCGAGAGCGGAGCTCATTCTGAGCTTCTGCAAGAAGCTGGCATCTATGCAGAATTAACCAAACAGGATCGGAATGAGTGACATCGATTTGAGTGACCAAAAAAAACAGGGTAGCGTCTTCATCGCCAGAGCTGAGAAAAGCGACAAGGACGCAATCAGGCAGTTGGCCAGTGCTGATCATCGCGAAAGTGTGTTTGGTGATCTACCATTTTCTAATCATAAATTTGATGATCTATTTGAGAAAGGATTAAGCTAACCAAATCAATGTATCACATTGAAAGCCCGGTTCAATCAAGAAATAGTCGGTTTTTTATACTGTACTGTGGGAGAGTACTTTATTGCAGATGGAGGCCTGATAGCGAGTATTCAAGTAATCTACGTTGCGAAAGATTTGCGGACCAGCCTGCTGGAGGGTAAAATCGCGCTAAAGCTCACGAAAGCTATTCTGAGATGGGCCAAGTCAAATAAGCTTCAACGCACTCTATTTTATTTAACTTCTGGCGATCATGCTGATCGCACAGACGCGTTTTTTAGAAAAATGGGAATGACGACTCTAGGAGGGAACTATGCGATTGTGCTTTGATTTATCCAAAAAACTATCAAAACATCTTGTCTGTGAGACTTTTTGTGAGACCTTAGTTCGTATAATTTTCGACAAGCCTCCGTTTGCACCTCAAAATCGCTTATGTAAACAAACGACACCGATAAGATCACATCTTGGATTAGGCCATTAATCACCCACCTATCCAATAGTTGCTTTGAAATTCCTTTTGCCTTCAACGAGCAGCTATCATGCGATCAATAAGCAAAGCTAACCACGCAATAAAGAAATGCAACTATATGATTTATAAGAAAATGAAGTCGGCTATGTTGCGTTTTTTACTGTTTTCAAAAGCCAAGCCAGTAAGGTCTTTTTTTCTTGGCTATTTGATTTTAGCAATATCCATAGTAACCCCATTATTTATAGCAGTTGTACTGAATTATCTGTTTTTAAATTCGATGGGTGTCAGCAATGGTACTAAGACAGTTATTACTATTATAATTTTTTTACCGTTTGCACCAATCTTCTATTTTATGTTTTTTATCACGATAGAGATTTACTTGAACTTCTTTTTCGTAGGATGGATCATCGGTCTAAAAGAGAGGCCTATTTTAAACTGGTTTACTAGCTGGTTTTTTAGATTAGAGAAAGCAGATGTCTGATTTGAAGGAAAGATATATCGCGTTGAAAAAAAATGCGATAGACGATGAATCGGCGAAACGACTACGCTTTTTGTACATAGTCATTTTAGTATTACTGATTCTGAATTATTTTCTAGCCTTTACTGATCTTTACATCACTTTATTTCGCTTGGTTCCGGCGGGCATACATAATGCCATGATTAGTATATACGCCAACTTATCTGAAATTAGATCAGAGATGCTGAAAAGAGGCGATCTAGAGTTATTTTTAAGCTACTCAATTTTTTCGACAATTAATTTAGCTTTAGTAGTATTTGCACCTGTAGTAGCGATTTTTATTGTGAAGATTAGATCGTTAATTGGAGTACCTCCTTGGATGAAATTCTATCCCTACTATATTTTTCTTATGCTAGTTATTTTTCTATGTGCCGTGTTGATATTGAATAAAGCGGGCTACAACAATCATAGTCGACTGCTTGTATATCCCTCATTGGGTCAGGGTGTTTTTTTCTTTCTTAGAGATACAGTTTTTTACTATTTGATAGTATTTTCAGCCATTGAACTTGTAATAGCAGTGCGGCTAGCCACGCATGAAGGGGAATAGGGACGTGAACCGATGACAGAAAAATCTGAAAGTTTGGACGCTGGACAACTTGATGTGCTGCAGAGTTATCTCGACACATAGGGGTATACTGTCCCAGATTGTTCAGATTGTTTAGCGCATGGTGACTAGTTCTTCTGAGCTGGTTGGGTGAATCGCGACGGTGTCGTCGAAGTCGCGTTTGCATGCGCCCATTTTGATTGCGACTGCAAAGCCTTGCAACATCTCATCTACCCCGGGGCCGATCATATGGCAGCCTATAATTTTTTCTTCTTGATCTAAACAAACCAATTTCATTGCGGTTGGCACATCATTGCCGGCAATTGCGTTATACATCGCATTGAAACGAGTTTGATAGACTTTGACTCGGTCACCATAGGCTTCTCGGGCTTCGGCTTCGGTCATTCCGATGGTGCCGATCGGCGGATGACTGAACACCACGCTTGGAATTAATTCATAATTGAGATGACGATCTTGCTGATTATCATATAGGCGATCTGCCAGTCTTCGGCCAGCGGCAATCGCGACTGGGGTTAAGGCGGCCCGCCCGGTGATGTCGCCTAAGGCGAAAATATGCGACTGATTGGTGCATTGATAAACATCAGTTTCGATAAATCCGCTTGGGCTAACATCAACTCCGGCGTTCTTGATCTGTAAGGTTTCGGTGTCTGGTTTGCGACCCACGGCATAGATAACTTGATTCAGTTCTTGTTGGGTTTGGCCATGATTGTCCGTGATCGTTAATAAGTTTGACTGGTTGGTCGAAATTTCGGTTATCTCGGATAGCGTTTTAATCTTGACGCCTGTTCGTTCCAGTTCTTCAAACAGTTCTTTCTGCAATAAACTATCGAAATTACCGAGCACTTTCTGTTTCCGTAAATACAGAGTGACTTCGCTGCCAAGGGCGTTCAAGACACCGGCCAACTCGACCGCAATGTAACCCGAGCCTGCAATGGCTACACGCGCTGGCTGTTCTTTTAAAGCAAAGAATCCGTCGGAGGTGATCGCATGTTCAGCCCCAGGTATATCAGGCAAGGTTGGCTGAGTGCCGGTTGAAATGACGATGTGTTTAGCGGTGTAGTGCTGGTTGCCCACAGCGATCGTGTGAGGGTCGACGAAACTGGCAACACCCTCAAGTTCGATGATGCCTAAGTCTTTTAAATGGTTGTGATAATAGACGTTGATGCCATCGATATAGGCTTCGCGTTTAGTCACCA
>CBDTWQ010000046.1:0-10410 GCA_965364115.1 uncultured Gammaproteobacteria bacterium
GCCTGCAATCCGAGATCCAGTTCAGTGATTTCATCCAGCAGCAAAGTGCCCTGCTGCGCTTGTTCAAATTTTCCGATGGTGGCTTTATGCGCGCCGGTAAACGCCCCCTTTTCATAGCCAAACAACACCGCTTCAAGCATGTTCTCAGGAATCGCCGCACAGTTGATCGCGATAAAAGGTTTTGAAGCTCGCGCGGAGCAGCGGTGAATAAATCGGGCATAGACCTCCTTGCCAACCCCACTCTCACCATTGAGCAACACAGAGGTGTCAGCCTTGGCGACTCTTTCGGCCAAACGCAGGGTTTCCAAACTGGTTGAGTCGACCGCAATCAAATCTTTATATTCGACCAGCGGACCGCGAATTTGTTGACGAACCGTTTTTACTAAGTTGCTGACATCGAACGGCTTCACTAAATAGTCTGCAGCACCTGCCTGAATCGCATCAACCGCTTGAGGAATCGAGCCAAAAGCGGTCATTAAAACGACTGGCACATCCAGCTGCTGACTACGAATCGTGGAAAGTAATTCGTAACCGTTGCATGGGCTCATTTGCACATCGCTTAAGACGAGAGAGGCGGAGTGATTTGCGAGATATCGTTGCGCTGCCTGACCGTTCTCGGCTTGATGGAAACTGAAATCATTTAGCTGCAATGTGTCGCAAATGGCTTCGCGCAAATCGGCATCATCTTCAACGACTAATACATCGACCATAGTTAAACTCCTGATTGGTTTGATAGGGATGTCTGATTAACAAAGGATTCGCTTATCTGCGTTTTGGTCGCCTGTCGGCAAGGCAGAAATAAACGGAAGCGACAACCTTTTCCGGGTCGCGAAAATACCGCGACGCGCCCCTGATGAGATTCAACCACCGACTTCACGACAGCGAGACCAAGACCCGTGCCATCTGTTTTGGTGCTGAAGAATGGATCAAATATGCGTTGGCAGACATCGCGTTCCATGCCGCTGCCGTTGTCCTTAATCATGATCGACAACAAACCATAAAGACTCAGTGACGCCACAATTTCGATTCGCGGGCGTTGCTCACAGGCTTGCAGGGCATTCATGCACAAATTGGCTAAAGCCCCTAACAAGACATCTTTATTGCCTTGTAATTCGGCCGCCTTGTCGCGCACCGTCAGCTGCAACTCAGCGCCACGCTGTTGAATATGGGGTTGCAGTTGATCTTCTAAATCGCTTAACAGCTCGCCCACCGAAAAACGGGTGGTAACGAACTGTCCACCATGCGCAAACATCAACATGTCGTTTATCAGCTTTTCGATATGACGGTTTCGTGCCAGCGCCTTCTGGCAAAAATCTTTAACCGTTTTTTGATCCATCCCTTTGCTGGCACATTGAGATAGATAGAGCATTGCTGATGTTAATGGCGTTCTGATTTGATGTGCCAAACTCGCCATCATTTTTCCCATAGTCACCAAATGCAAATTCTGCTGCGCGGCTCGCTGCAATTCTCGCGCGCCGGTCACTTCGCTGAGCAACAGCACTTGACCCGGCGCATAGCCCAACGGTTTAGTTGAAATGCTGAAGTGTCTGCCATCCAGCGTTTTTAATTCGCCCTGATCAAGGTTCGGTAGGAAAGTGCGTCCGACAACATCCCGCCAAGGTTGGCCACTAGCCGAGTCGCCTAGTAGCTCGCGAGCGCAGGTGTTCATTTCTCTGACTAGTCCATGAGGGTCAAGAATGATAACGCCTCCAGGAATCGCATCGACTAATTCTGACTGGCCTGGCGGTGGCACGGATTGGTGACTGGGTTGGAACCGATTGAAGCTCGAACTGATTTCGACGAAGCTGGCGTTTAGTTGTTCGGATAAACGATTAAATCGTGAAAATTCCTGCAACAAATGGGTTTGTTGCAGCGGGTCTAATGCGGTGTTTTGACTTTCCATATCGAAATAGGTTGCACAAGCCAAACCAACTCAATTAATTCTTTTATATTCAAACACTTACGGCCACTAACGGTTTGATCTGCCTAACTAAGTGACGCAAATTTGACGATTCTCAGACTGAAACCTGTCGAGTGACAGAAAACCGTTAGTCGCTATTCAGTGCGCTCAATTTCATATTTACGCATTTTCTCAACCAATGTCGTGCGTCGCATATTCAGCATGGTTGCGGCACGAGCGACCACATTATTAGTCTTCGTCAAAGCCTGCTCAATTAGGGCGACTTCGATATCGTTCAAATAACGTTTCATATCAATTCCATCGATCGGAAGTTGATCAATATCATTCCTGCCATGAGCGATCAAAGCAGAATCTGCATTGATCGCAATCTCATCCGCTGTCGGCGCAATCCGATACTTGCCGGGTAAATCTTTCGAGTCCACCACACCATGTGGAAATAATATCGCTAGACGCTCGATCAAATTCGCCAGCTCACGAACATTGCCAGGCCAGCGATACTGCTGCAACATCGTAATCGCTTTCTTACTCAAACGAACCGAACCTCGATTCTCTCGTTCGATCCGAGCAATCATTTCTTGAATCAAAAGTGGAATGTCTGATTGGCGGTCACGCAATGGTGACACATCGATCGGAAATACATTGAGGCGATAAAAAAGATCCTCACGGAATCCCCCATCGGCGATCAGTTCTTCAAGCCGTCGGTGAGTCGCAGCAATCACTCGAACATCGGTTTTAATCGATTTATTACCACCCACTTTCTCATAGCAACGTTCTTGCAACACACGCAGCAACTTGACCTGCATCGGCAACGGCATGTCGCCAATTTCGTCCAAAAATATGACCCCACCCTCGGCAAGCTCGAAGCGTCCTTGACGAGCTGAAATCGCCCCGGTAAAGGCGCCCTTTTCGTGGCCAAACAATTCGCTCTCGAGTAGCTCTGCAGGAATCGCACCGCAATTAATCGGAATAAAAGGTTTCTGGTTGCGCGATGACTGAGCATGAATATTGCGCGCAATCACTTCCTTACCGGTGCCAGACTCGCCCAGTATCAAAACCGAGGCATTGGTATCCGAGACCTGATCAATCATCAGATTAATGCGCTCGATGGCTTCGCTATTGCCGATCAGACGCTGACATTCACGGGTTTGTTGACGGCGTTCACGCTTATTGTGTTTACGCGCTTGATCGAGCACTTGGGTCAGAGAATAATAATCAGATTGAAAGCACAACCCCGAAATGTAGGGTAATTGAACCACGATTTCTAAAGAACTCATCTCTGATTTGTCGGCTACCATGACCACCGGATACTGACACTTATCTTGCTTATTTCGAGACTGAAAATATTGAGTTATTTGATCGGTGTTGATACTGAATATTGCGAGGTAGCTATAGAGCTCACGTCGCGAAATTTTGGATAGCTGTTCAGGGGTTACTAGCTTGGCTCCCACTTTAATAAAACCAAGAACGGCTAAAAAGGAATGTCCACGGGTGTGGTTCGAATCGATGACTAAAACTTCATTACTATCTTGACTGCTAGTAGGTTCCATCATTATTAGGTCACTCCGCGACCTGATTTTTTAACCCCAGCCAGAATTTTGACAATTGTTGGGATTAACTAAATTCTAGTCGACGGCGTCATTATACCGACAGTCTAATGTGCGTTTATTACATTGTATTTTTAAATCGATTAAATAGGGTCTGTGTCTATTTATAAGGGTCAGAGTTGTATTTAATCGCATTTATACACATTTATACGTAATTAGGCGCTCTAAATCGGTAACCAGCGTCGGTATCGATAGCTTTTCTTAATAGGGTCTCGCTATTGATTGTTGCTTTTCACGCCGTCAAATCCCTTCTGAGTAAGCCAGCAGTTATATTTTTGACGAAATCCGTTTACTTTAAATAGCCCTTCAATTTTTTGACGGCGTGTTTATTCTAAGATGTTTGCCGCGTTGGTTCGATCCAATTATCGAGCCACAATGACTTCGATCGTGATATCCGCGCGCAATTCAAGACCACGATCGCGCTTCGGGTTTTAAGATCCTGGCTTTCTGTTCAGGCTAGATTCACTCAACTTGGCTTGGAACTTGTAACCAGGCCGACTTGATCTCAAGCAGTAGTTTACTGACATGATCAAGCTTGGCTGAGTCATTGTAAATGTTAGCCTCCGCCAGAGTCAGGCTCATGTATTCATAAAGGCGAGATAAGTTCTCAGCCAATTCACCGCCCTTCTCGTGATTAATACACCCCTCAAGCCCACCTAATATCGATATTGCTTTACTGATCAACTCGGCTTTAGCAGATCTTTCATCGCGCGCGATTGCACCTTTTGCTTGCGCAATTCGAGTCAGCACACCATCAAACATTTGAGTGATCAAAGCATGCGGGTCAGCATAAGTCGCACTGCCACAGACGTCGGTTTTTTGATAATAATCGATTGCTGCGTTCGCTGAATCTACCATGTCTACTCCTCAGTTATTGTCAATCAAACTCACCTTAGATCAGGGCCCCGAAGCATCTGATCTCTATACTTTTGACCCATGTCATTATTCATCAACCACTAGGCCAAATAGGTTAAGGAAAGGTAACTCGATTTTGAGGTCAATTGAATGGCGCTCGTTTTTTCTTGTCACTTATTCCTTAACCAATGTAACGGCATCTGAGGAAAAATCCTAAACTCGAATGGGTAAACTGAATTGATTACGATAATCTAGATTGGTGGAAAAACGAGGCCATAACCACTGATCGATTTTGCGATAATTTCAATTATCGAGAGAACTTGAGCTCAGATGCTAAAGAGGTAAATTAAGATGACGTGAAAAGGTGAAAATATAGAGATCGGGCGATAAGAAGCGTCCTTGCTGGCTGGCCGATGGTTTAAGACGGTGGTTTAAATTGACGATAAGCACTCAGCGCATGATCCGCGCTTCTAAATTTTTGGTGGCGCGCTACCACCTCGGTTCGAGCCGAGGTTAGCATCTCAACCAGCTGATCGTTCTGGCGCAGCAGATCAGTGAGCGCGGGGCGATCTTGCGCGCCAACATCGTCCTCAAAGAACCTCTGCAAATGATCTTGTCGATTCGCCTCGAGCTTGTCTAACTGATCAAAGTCTTGTGCTTCAATCGCCTTGGCCAATTGATCTCCGAGCGCAATCGCTTGATCCAACTTCCTAGATTGGCGCATATCATTCAGGCCTGGCGATTAAGCAGTGGGTGATCAGCAAGGTTGTCATTAGGCCGTGGCCCTTTCGATCAGCGATGGAAGCTGAACCCAGGCAGACCGAACCTCGCTGAGCAAATGCTTAACCTCATCGATCTTATTAATGTCGTTGTGCAGGTTAGCTTCGGCTAAGCGCAAACAAATGTATTCGTAGAGCAAAGACAAGTTATCGGCGATCTCCCCTCCTTGCTGATAATTAAGGCAGCCATCTAAGGCGCCAATAATGCGGATCGATTTAGCGATTGATTCGGTCTTTCGCGGAAGGTCATGTTGTTTTATGGCTTCGCCCGCTTGGCTCACTCTAGTGAGCACGCCATCTAGCATCAAGGTAATTAATTTATGCGGATCAGCCGCCAGGATGCCACTGTAAACGTCAGTTTTTTGATAAGCGTCGGCCAATTTGATTTTGGAATGCATATTAACCCATCCTTTTTAATTAACGACTATTAAGCAAAGTGCCTGAACCGGGCAGGTTGGCTAACTGCTGACTGAGAAAATTGCTGGTGCTTTGAAACTGCGCGATCAATTGATCTAACGCGGTAAACTGTTTAATCAATCGAGCCTCGACCGAGGTTAATCTGAGATCTAACGCAACCCGCTCATCCGCAATATCCGACAAGGCGTCGTTTAAACCTTTTTCACGAGAAACTAATGAACCCGCGGTTGAATCGATAAATGCGTCGATAAAACCATCGAGGCTCTCGATAATACCTCGGGAGAAAGTCAGATTACCGCGATCACCGGTCGCGCCCCCTATCACCGACACACTGATTCCATCGCTATTAGTCAAAACTTGACCCACACCTGTGGCTGCACCACCAAAGCTGCCCGCCACATCGACCCCGGCGGAACCCGCCGCAACCGACAAGCCAAAATCAGTGCCACTATTGGTATCGACCGCGGTGATTTCTACGGTCGATTCTGATCCATAAGTATCAGAAGTAATCACAAACCGATCGTTGCTGCTATCGTAACTGACGCTCACGGTGCTACCTTCGGTCTGCATCAACGACGAGGAATTGATTTGCAATTGAATTTCGTTGGCCAATTCTTCAGCGGTTGCATAGACACCCTGGGTCAGGCTGATGGTTCCGGTGGAACTGCCGTTAATCGCCAAGGTCATTTCATCATTATCGGCGTCGACGGTCAGATTATTTACCCCACTGGCGCCGTTTAGAACGCCCTGCGACGCAATCTCGGTCAGGTTGATCTGAAACTCTCCCGCAACGCTGTTGTCGGAAAAATTGTCGAAGCTGATTAAACTATCGGTGGTTTGGCCGACCGGCGCGAACAGTGCCATCGCGTTAACCGGGTTCTCAGCAATCGCGCTGGTGAATTTAGAATCGTCAATCGCCAAATGACCATTAACCTGGGTGCTGATACCAATATTGCTCATGGCGGTTATCGAGCCACTCAAACCGGCAACATTGGCGGTCATCAATTGCCGCAACCCGGTGGAGAAATTACGTAAGCTGGAATCACCCGCTAATAAGCCCTTTTGCGTGTCTTCGCCACCCGAAGCAGCCAAATCGTTTAGGGTGCCGATCATGTCATTATATGAGCCGACCAAACTGCGGATTGAATTGCTCAACTGACTGAAACTTTCATTGACCGAAACCGAGATCGCGCTGCTGGTGGTTTCCTTGAGTGACAGCGTCACTCCTTCGATCACATCGTTTAACGTATTAGTGCTTGAAGTGATCGCCAAACCGTTAACCGAAAGCTCGGCATCTTGTGCTGCTTGGGTCTGGGTCAGGTTGCTGGCAGATGCGTTATAGGCAAGTGTAGACAGGCCACTGGCATCAAGATTGTCTCCGTCACCCGAATCGGTAATCGTAATTTCCATCGCATGACTCGCGCCACTTTCATCAACCGACAAAGTCAGGCGATAGCCGGTGCCATCATTGATGATGGAAGCGCTCACACCGTAATCGCCATTGTTGATCGTGTCCTTAAGACCAATCAGCGTGTTGTTGCTGCTATCGACGGTAATTTCTTGAATGGTTTGTTCAGGGTTAACCGCAAACGAAGCAAAGCCTGGGCCGGTGATGGTGCCGAATCGAATTTGAATGCTGCCAGTGCCGACCGTATCGCTTAAATTGGTGTAGGCACCCGATGCCACCGATTGGCGGGTCGCGAGCTGGTCAATTTCGACACTATAACTGCCCTCTTCGGCCTCATTCGTAATGCTGACCCCCAGCATTGAGGAGTCTGAATTGCTGACGGTGCGTGTGGTAAATTGATCGGCGTCTTTCAGACCCGCTAAACTATTCTGAAAACTGGCCAGCGCTGACTTCATCAGACCGACCCCAGACAAGTCGGAGGCGAGTCGTGACTCGCGCCGATTCAGGCTATTTTGAACAGGAGATCTCTCGGCTTGTAACAACCCGGAAACCAGGCTATTCAAATCTAAACCCGAACCAATCCCTAAGGATGAAATACCTGCCATATTGTCAAACCATGTTTTTGTGCTTTTAATAAAGCAAAGGCCTGCAAAAAACAGGCCAATGCGTTCAGCTTAGACTTCTGCAGAAAACAAGACACCCTTGAGTGACTCAATATTCTTGGCTAAAGCCAACACCTCTTCGGAAGGAATCTGCCGGATCACCTCATCCGTCAACGAATCGAGGACGGTAATCACGGTTTCTCCACTCTTATTATCGATTGAAAACTGCAAATCTCGCTGAACCGTTTTGACCAGCTCGGTAAGATTTCGCACTGAATCTTTCAATCGTTCTTGATTTTCTTCCATGTCAACAGCTTTGCTTTCCACTGGTTTGATCGGCGTGGGCTTTACAGCCTGCACACTTCCTTGATCAGTGCCATTGACAACTTTGAGATTGACTCCACCTTGAGAAGGTAACGGCTGTCTAGCTGGTGCTGCAGTTTTTACTAATTCGCTATTCATCACCCATCCCTCGTTTCAAGTCGCGGAATTTCTGAGAGTGTTGCCACTCCCAGATCATCCAATGGAACGTTTTCGTTCATCGTAACCGACTCTCTACTGGAGAAGTGCCAGCACGTTCTGCGGTAACGCGTTCGCCTGCGCCAACATCGCTATGCCCGCCTGCTGGACTATCTGATTTCGAGTCAGATTCGCAGTTTCAGCCGCGAAGTCAGCATCTTGGATACGGCTTCTAGCTGAAGAAACGTTTTCGGAAATGCTCGACAAGTTCGCGATGGTGCTTTGGAATCGGTTTTGAATCGCACCTAAATCGGCTCGAATCGAACTGACTCCAGCCAGCGCCTGGTCAAGCACATCCAGCGCATTTACTGCACCCGTCGAGCTTGATATGTCCACCGAACTGACCGCAGACAAGGATGAGCTACTGGCGGCATTCGCCCCCAAATTAAAAACGCTACCAGCCGTATTTGCGATTGTTGACGAAGCCGAGAACGCATTCGCAGATGAAAATTTAACTTCGCCTACGAAAACCGCTGAATTAGCAGCAGCATCTACCAAGTTAACGCCGGCCCCTTCAGCACTTCCTTGCACAGCAATGGTTGCGGATCCAGTCGTATGCGAAAAAGTATCAATGTCAATGTCCTTTCCTTCACCGTTGGTCAACGTCAAAGTTCCGTTCGTCGAAGTCGCTGTTACACCCGTCGATCCACTAAATTCATTGACTGATGAAGCCAGGTTGCTCAAATCACCCGTGGTAACTGCAGCGTTAATCGTGGCAGAACCAGTGCCTGTTCCCAGAATAAAGCTGACTGTGCCATCCGCGCTAAGCCCGCTCAAGGTTGCGGTAGTTGACGCGGATGCGCTCACGCCAGTCCTGCCAGAAGCAGCATTAATAGCTGTGGCAACACCTTGAGCCGAGGCTCCATCAAGAATAGAAATGTCGTTGGCGATTCCAATCGAGCTACCAATAGTGAGCGTTTGTTCGTCAACAACAAATGTTGCTCTCGCACCCGCGAGTGTGATGTTTGGAACAGAGACAGCACCAGTGCCGTTCCGAACGGTAGCATTCATTGCAATACCAGCATGATTACCTAAGTCACCTGACGATCCACCTCGAATCGAAACACCGATGGTGTTGTCAGAACCGCTTTGAGAACCCACCTGGAATGATTGATTCTGATAGCTTCCATCCAAAACGCTCACACCGTTAAAGGTGGTGGTCGACGCAATTCGGTTCATTTCAGTTTTCAGCTGATTAACTTCCGACTGCAGTGCTTGACGGTCACCGGCCGAGTTGGTGGCATTCGCTGACTGCACCGCGAGTTCGCGAATTCGTTGCAGAATGTTACCCGTTTCAGCGAGTGCGCCTTCAGCGGTTTGTGCGACTGATACGCCGTCATTGGCATTTCGAATCGCTTGATTGACACCGCGAATTTGAGCGGTCATTCGATCTGAAATGGCGAGGCCTGCAGCATCGTCACGAGCAGAGTTAATTCTCAAACCCGAAGACAAACGCTGTAGCGAAGTCGACAGTGAATTCTGGGTCATATTCAATGACCGTTGCGAATTCAGCGACGCTACGTTCGTGTTAATAAATTGTGGCATTACTCTCTCTCCTGAAAAAGACTGCGCCGCGGCGCTTAATCTTCGTAAACTTCATGCCAGTTGCAAATCAACCAGCACTCTCGGAATTTATTAACGGCATTCTGTTTGAAATCTTAAGTGTTAAATTAAACTTGGTGTGCTACGGGGGCGACTTCAGTCTACAAGCCGCTTTAATCGCATTGCCACTTCGATCAAAAAATATTTATTAATTGACCCATCTAAATTCCCCACACAACGGCATCAAACTTTAAGCTCGTAGCTCAACCCGCTTGCCAATAAAAGGAGTGGTTATAAGGGTCTTTACGATCAAAACAATGAGATCCAATCAAGGCTACTACCTTGCCCTTGACGGTTAACTTACTGGCCGCCAATGCCTGATGGCTAGCGTCAGCCGCCTCGGCTTATCAATGGCCTGTTGCGCCCATACTGGCTGAAGCCGGCTCATTTCAGACAGGCCACTCCCAGAACGGTGTCATCAGTGATGACCTCGCTCGACAATCGATCGAGGCAGAAATTAAATGACGAAAAATTGGTGCAGAAAATAGCCGAATCGATGGCAGCAATAGTGAATTAAATGGTGATTCAAATCGAGGTTGAATCTACCAGCGCAACGAACAAGCTCGATTGTGTCTTTGCCTGGCCCAAGCATGGGCCAACTAATTTTGGGTCAATTAATTTGTTGTCTGCAAAAAAAAGGGGCCGCCATAGCTGCCCCTTTAATTGAACGATTAAAAAGTTTAATTATTTAAATAAACTATTT
>CBDTWQ010000047.1:0-10341 GCA_965364115.1 uncultured Gammaproteobacteria bacterium
AAATGCATTGCGAATCAACAAGTAAAAACCCGGAATAAATAAGCCGAGTGAAACGGCTGGAATTGTGAAATTTCCAGTGCCTACCATCAACGGCGCAAGACCATCAAGCCCAAGAATGAGGCTCGCGCTGATAATCAACGAACCGCCGATGATTGCTCGTAAACTGCGCTGGTTCGCTTGTCTTATTTCCATTTGGAGGGCTTTGATTTGATCCGCATCGAGCTTTAGCCTGAGTTCGTCGTTGGCGATTCGATCGAGCGCCTTGAACGCTAGCTGCGGTAACTCGGGTAAGCGCTCGGCGATGTAAGGCAGGTTTTTTTTAAAGCCTTTGAGCAAGGCTCGTGTGCCCATCTGATCCGACACCCAGCGTTCGAGAAAAGGCTTTGCGGTATCCCACAAATCGAGTTGAGGGTAAAGCTGCCGGCCTATCCCTTCGATGTTCAGAAAGGTCTTTTGTAGCAGGATAAGTTGAGGTTGAACCTCCATGTTGAAATCGCGTGCGGTTTGAAACAAACGCAACAATAGTTGGCCCAAAGAAAATTCGGCCAAGGGTCGCTGAAACATGGGCTCACTGACAGCGCGTACCGCCGATTCAAACTCATCGATGCGGGTGTTACGATCGACCCAGCCTGATTCAACATGCAGCTCGGCCACACGGCGATAGTCGCGATTGAAGAAGGCGACAAAATTCTCGGCCAAATAGCGTCGATCGCTGGCCGACAGAGAGCCCATAATGCCGAAATCGACTGCCATATACTTGGGGTCTTCGGGGTTATCCGGAGAAACGAAGATATTGCCCGGGTGCATGTCGGCGTGAAAATAGTTGTGTTCAAAAACCTGGGTGAAGAATATTTCTACGCCTTTACGGGCTAATATTTCGAGATCGATTTCTTTCTGATGAAGGGCGTCAACATCGGTCACCGCAATGCCGCGAATACGCTCCATCACCATCACACTTGAACGGCAGTAGTCCCAATGCACTTGGGGCACGAACAAATCGTTTGAATCTTCGAAGTTGCGGCGTAACTCGCTAGCATTAGCAGCCTCGCGCACTAGATTGAGTTCATTCAATAAAGTTGATTCGAACTCTCTTACGATCTCTATGGGTCTGATGCGGTGAGCTTCGGGCCAATAGCGATCGGCCATTCGCGCGAGCATCATTAGAACTTCAATGTCTTGGCGTATCTTGCGTTCGATATCAGGTCGGACAATTTTCACCACCACTTCTTCGCCACTGTGCAGGGTCGCGGCGTAAACTTGTGCAATCGATGCAGCGGCGAGCTCCTTTTCATCAAAACTGGCGAAGGCCTGATCGATCGTCATGTCCAACTGTTGTTCAATCACTCGCCGCGCCTGTGGCCACGGAAATGGCGGCACTTGATCTAATAGCTTAACTAATTCATCGGCAATCTCATCGCCCAGCAAGTCACGTCGAGTGGCCAGCATTTGGCCAAATTTTATGAAGATCGGGCCCAATTCCTCAATACACAAACGCAAGCGTTTGCCCTGACTCTGCTGGCGGCCCCGAAACCAGTTGAAAGGGTTGATGACCCCAAGTAAATAAAGCGGGCGAAAGAAGTGCATCGACAACACGATCTCATCGAGACCGTAGCGCGCAAGGGTGAAATTAATCGAAACTAAGCGCAGCAGATTTCGCATTAATCGTTAGCCTGTGCAGATTGGTCGAGTAATGCCTGCAACCTAGCTTCGCTTCGGGCGACATCGTGTTTAAGTTCAGTTAGCTCTGCTTGAAAGGTTTCAAACTCAATTTGGGTCGGTGACAAGCCGGCCTCTTCACGGAGATATTCGCTGGTGGTTTGCAGCAGCGACTCGGCACTGCTTTGAAACCAACGCTGGAAACCTTTGGCCTGTTGATGAATTTGATAAGCCACCAGATCACCAGTTTGTTTGGCCAGCAGCTCTTCCCAATCGATATCGAGGCCTGTCAACAGTTTCTGCATCTTCTGCGCCAGTTCGACATCACCATGGAAACTGACGCGTTCTTGAATCGATGTTGATAGTTTGTCTCGTTGCATGGCGAGGTTGACTAACGCCATAAGCCGGCCGCTGACGGTTGCGTCCACTTTATTTTTGGGCGTCTCACCGCTCAATCTCACCCCCCACGCACCCGGATAGCAGTAGAGTTTAAAATCTAAGTCAGTTATCTCGATCATGATGCAGTGTCCCTGCATCTGTGCGCAGGCTGCTAGGCTCTCTGGGTCGAATTCCAACAGCCGATTTCCGCCGATCTCGGTCAGTGCTAAGAGTGAAGTTCGCAAGTTTTCAAGCCAAGTGTCGACCGCCTGGCTGCGCGATTCTGCTGCTATCATTAGAACTTGAAGGCGCGATGCAAAGCGACAATGCCGCCGCTCAAATTGAAAACATCGACCTCGTCAAAGCCTCCCTCGGTTAACAACATTTGTTTTAGTGCTGCTTGATCGGGATGCATTCGAATCGACTCAGCAAGATATTGATAGCTGTCTCGATCGGATGCAATCAGTTGCCCGAGTTGCGGTAATATTTTGAATGAGTAGAAGGCGTAAATTTTTTCTAACGGCTGATAAAGCGGTCGTGAAAACTCAAGCACGCAGAGTCGTCCGCCAGGCTTCAGCACGCGCTGCATTGAAGCCATCGCTTTCGCCTTGTCAGTGACGTTGCGTAAACCGAAGGCGATGGTGATGCAATCGAAACTGTTGTCTGCAAATGGCAGTGACTGGGCATCACAGAGAATCGGCTCGATTCGATCGGCGAGGCCGGCATCGATTGTCCGGTCGCGACCTTGTGAAAGCATTGCTGAATTAATGTCGGCTAGCACTACACGGCCTTTTGAGCCAACTGTTTTGGCTTGTTTGATCGCCAGGTCTCCAGTCCCACCGGCCAAGTCAAGCACCTGTTGGCCTGCTCGCAGAGCGCACATCTCAAGCGTAAACCGTTTCCACAAGTGATGAACACCAAGCGACATGACGTCATTCATCAAATCGTATTTTCCGGCGACTGAATCGAACACCGCGCCTACGCGGCCTTGCTTTTCTGCCGCCGGAATTCGATTAAAACCAAAGTCAGTAGTATTTTCCTGCATGGCTAGAACCTTAGCAGATGAGGCTCGGCTTATGAATTCGTTTTTCTGCTATGACCGGCGGTTTCAAGCCGTTGCAGGTAGTGCTGCCAACGGTCTTCTTGATGGGTTCCGAGTTCATAAAGATAGGTCCAGCTAAAAATCCCGCTTTCATGGCCATCGCTGAACACGAGTTTAACCGCATAGTGGCCGACCGCTTCGATCCGCTCGATGTTGACGTCTTCCTTGTCAAGTTGCAGCACCTCTTGCCCGGGGCCGTGGCCTTGCACCTCGGCTGACGGCGAATAAACCCGTAAATATTCAACCGGTAATTCGAAACTTGAGTCATCGTCGAATTTGAGTTCAAGGATAGCGGACCGTTGGTGTAGTTTAATTTCAGTTGGTTTCATTAGAGTATGTACTGAGAGAGATCTTCGGTGATAGACAACTCGCCAAGGTGCTGGTCGACGTAAGCGGCGTCAATCTTGACCGTCGTCTCAAGCATGTCGGAAGCTTCAAAACTGACGGTTTCCAGTAGGCGCTCCATCACCGTATGTAATCGGCGAGCACCGATGTTCTCCTGCTTTTCATTGACTTGAAAAGCGACTTCGGCGATTCGATCCAAAGCGTCGTCACTAAATGAGATTTCAACCCCTTCGGTGTCCATCAGCGCGACGTACTGTTCGGTTAGGCTGGCATGCGGTTCACGTAGAATTCGAACGAAATCATTCACCGTCAATGCCGAGAGCTCAACTCTAATCGGTAATCGCCCCTGCAATTCCGGAATCAAATCACTCGGTTTGGCGACATGAAATGCGCCCGAGGCAATGAAAAGAACATGATCGGTTTTGATCATGCCAGCCTTGGTGGAAACAGTGCAACCTTCCACCAATGGCAGCAAATCACGTTGCACACCCTCGCGTGAAACGTCTCCACCACCGGTTTCTTGGCGTTTGGCTACCTTATCGATCTCATCAATGAAAACAATCCCATTTTGCTCGGCATTTTCGAGCGCACTTAACTTCAGTTCGTCTTCATTAATCAGGTTACCGGCCTCTTCATCTGTGAGCATTTTTAACGCATCTTCAACACGAAGCTTGCGTGTTTTAGTTTTGCCGCTGCCTAAGTTCTGAAATAGACCTTGCAGCTGATTACTCATGTCTTCCATGCCTGGCGGGGTCATGATCTCAACTCCGACCGAAGGCAATTGCAGATCGACCTCGATCTCACGATCGTTTAATTTACCTTCGCGCAGCATTTTCCGAAATTTTTGCCGAGTGTCGCTGTCGCTGGTGTCAGTTTCTTGGTTGAAATCTTTGGGGCGAGGTAATAAGACATCAAGCACCCGCTCTTCAGCGGCATCTCCGGCGCGATGTCGAACTTGACTGACTTCAGCTTCACGCCGCTGTTTGATTGAAACATCGACAAGATCGCGGATGATCGACTCCACATCGCGACCAACATAACCCACTTCGGTGAATTTGGTGGCTTCTATTTTGATGAAAGGTGCGTTCGCCAGCTTCGCCAGTCGCCGCGCAATCTCGGTCTTGCCAACGCCGGTTGGGCCCATCATCAAAATGTTCTTAGGGGTGATTTCATTGCGTAAATCTTCACTGACCTGCTGCCGCCGCCAGCGGTTGCGTAATGCAATCGCAACCGCGCGTTTAGCTTTGTCTTGACCGATGATGTGTTTGTCTAACTCCTGGGTAATTTCACGTGGAGTCATAGTTGATTGAGCGAGGGCGTTGTTTTCCAAGGTCAGCTTCCGTAATCTAGGGATTCAAATGTATGGTTGTGGTTGGTGTAGACGCAGATATCAGCGGCAATCTGCAAGCCTTTCTCAACGATTTCGTGCGCGCTTAACTCGGTGGTGTCGAGCATCGCTCGAGCAGCGGCTTGGGCAAACGCACCGCCTGAACCAATGGCCATCAAACTATCTTCGGGCTCGATGACATCACCATTGCCCGAGATAATTAGCGACGCATCCTCGTTGGCCACGCATAAAAGCGCTTCAAGGCGGCGCAATGCGCGATCGGAGCGCCATTCTTTAGCTAGTTCAACCGCCGCACGAACCATTTGCCCATTGTGTTTTTCGAGTTTGCCTTCGAATAGTTCGAACAGCATAAAAGCGTCAGCCGTGCCGCCGGCAAAACCAGCGACCACTTGATCTTTATAGAGCCTCCGCACTTTTCGCGCGTTGCCTTTCATGATGGTGTCGCCCAGGCTCACCTGGCCATCGCCGCCTATCACAACCGAGTTGCCGCGTCGCACCGAAAGAATGGTCGTGCCGTCAAATTGTTTCAATCAATGAGCCCTTTGCCTAGGAGTCGAGCATTGTCATATATGGGCAACTCAAATTAAAGCAATCTAAACAAAAGATTGAATTGAAACCCAATAAAAACGACGTTGCCATACAAATTCGATTCGCTTTTGGCTTAATTAAAGGGCCGAACAAAAAGCGGGTGTCCCTCGATCAGGGCTTTCGCCTCGCGCGGGGATGCGCTGCATCGTAGACGGTTGCTAGGTGCTGAAAATCCAAGTGGGTGTAAATTTGTGTTGTCGCGATATCTGCATGCCCTAACAATTCCTGCACCGCGCGCAAATTCGAGCTTGATTCGAGCAGATGAGTGGCAAAGGAGTGACGCAGCATGTGCGGTGAAAGCTTTTGTTCTAAGTTTGATCGGCGAACCATTAAGTTCAACCGTTGTTGCACATTCCGAGCAGAAATACGCCGACCTTGCTGGCTCAGGAAAATTGCGGGTGGTTGTGGCTCTCGGCAAAACTGGGGCCGGTGTTCTAACCATTGAGCCAATGCGATGATGGCCTTTCGGCCAACGGGCAATTGCCGCGTTTTATTGCCTTTGCCAGTGACCAGCATCTGCCGTTGATTTAAATCGATATCTTCAAGATCGAGGCTCACCAACTCTGCGAGGCGCAACCCGGAAGAGTAAATTAGCTCAAAGATGGCGACGTCACGAAGAATTAAAGGGTCGTCTTTGGCATCAATCGAGAGCAGACGATCTATGGTCTCAGCATCGCGGGTTTTAGGTAGCGGTTTATCTGCTTTTGGCGCACGCACGTTTTCTGCTGGGTTATTGCCGACCCGGTGTTGCTTTATCCAGTAGTGATAGAAACTGCGAATCGCCGAGAGCTGGCGTTGCAGGGTGCGGCTTTTGCATCCCTTACGGTGCCTTTGTGCGACGAAACCGCTGACTTCGTCGTAGCCGGCTTGGTCCCAAGACGTATCGACTGAATTTAGGTAAGCCAGGAATTGGTTGAGATCGCGATAGTAGTTTTTGCAAGTGTGCGGTGAATAATACTTCTCGCTGCGCAGCATCTGGATGAAGCGGTCCAGAAATTCTTCCATGACAGCTAGGTCACCTGCAAAAGGTTCTTCAATCGATTGCTCACCAGCTCGCCTAGGTGTTGCAGAAATATGGTGCCCATGCTGTCGCTGAAACGGTCACTGCTAATACTGCCGAGGCATAACATGCCTAGATTGGCGGTGTGATATAGGGGAATGAGAGCGCTTGACCCAATGCGAAGGTCCGCGCCAAACAATGGCTGATGGATCGCGTCATTTTGCTGCCCACAAATTGGTTTGCGCCCACTGATCCAAGGATTGATGCGTTCGACAATGCCGCTTTCGGCGTCAAGACGCAGACTATCAACTACCTTGTGACTGTCCCGAATGCCGGGTAGAAAACGGAAACAGACGTAATCGGTATAAAAGAAAGTTTGCACTTGATCTTGCACCAGCGCTAACACGTCGGGCAGCTGGTCGGCACTGATCAATTCGAGCGCAAGGCGATGAAAACGTTGATTCAACTCTTCGTTTTCGCGAGCGATGCCCACTAGTTCATCGATTTTTGACTTGAAGGCTTGGTTTTTGTCGCGCAATAGCTTGAGTTGACGCTCGACTAGCGAGATTGCACCTTCAGTTTTATGAGGAATGATCAAACTCGAAAAGATCTCGGGATATTGCATTAGCACGTCGGGGTGCTGCTGTAAGAATTCGATGACGCTCGCTTCATCGACTTGCTCGTCTGGCTTTTGTTCGGCAGAAACTTCACTCATAATCGATTTGACCCTGATAAACCATCGCAGTATCTCCGGTCATCATAACGGGGTTTGATTCGCCTTGCCATTCCAGATTAAGGTCGCCACCCAATAAAACAGCGGTCGCATGCGGATCTAGCAAGTTCAACTGCACCCCAGCTACCATCGCCGCGCAGGCGCCGCTGCCACAAGCCTTAGTCTCGCCGACACCTCGTTCATGGACACGCAATTTGAAATGACTTCGATCGAGCACCTGCATGAAGCCGATGTTGGCACGTTCGGGAAACATCAAATGCTGTTCGAAGCGCGGCCCAAGTTTGTTTACCGGCGCGAGATCGACATCGTCAACCTGCAACACCATATGCGGGTTACCGATCGACATGGAGCTGAATAAATATTCCTCGTCCTCTTCTTCCACTGAGTAAATGTTTTCGCGATGGTCTGCCCGTAGCGGAATTTGATTCGGCTCGAACATCGGTTGCCCCATGTTCACTCGATATCGCGTTTCATCGACGACTTCTAGGGTTAGCAAGCCGGTATTGGTCTCTACTATGATTGAATCGAGGTCAGTCAGCCCTTGCTCTCGAGCAAAACGCGCGAAGCAGCGTGCGCCGTTGCCGCATTGGGCCACTTCACCACCGTCAGCGTTGAAGATGCGATATTTGAAATTAGCATTCGCTGTGGTTGCCTTTTCGATCACTAATAGCTGGTCAAATCCGATGCCAAGCAAGCGATTGGACCAACCCTTGACCTGTTCGGCTCGAGGTTTGAAGTTTTGGTTGATCGCATCGACCACCATAAAATCGTTGCCGAGGCCGTGCATTTTGGCGAATTTCAATTTCACGGCAAGATCGACTCGCCTTTAATCAAATCATCAAGTTGCTCTCGTTGCCGCACACAGTGATGTTGGATTCCATCAACCATGACTTCAGCTGCTCGCGGCCGAGAGTTGTAGTTCGATGACATGCCGAAGCCATAAGCGCCGCTCGATCTAATTGCGAGCAAATCTTCTTCGTGCAACTTGAGCGGGCGCTGTTTGCCGAGGAAATCACTCGATTCACAGACGGCACCGACTACATCGTAGGTTTTTTGTTCAGCCGTACTGTTCGCGTCAACTTCAATGATTTCTTGCCATGCATCATATAAAGGCGGCCGAATCAGATCATTCATCGCCGCATCGACAATCGCAAAATTCCGATCCGGGCTGGGTTTTAAATAGTTCACCCGAGTCAACAGAATGCCGGCATTTCCGGCAATTGCGCGGCCTGGCTCAATCAAAATTTTGCCGTCAAAGCGTTGCAACCGTTGTTGCAACGTACGTGCCCATTCGGCAGGTTGCGGTGGTTTTTCGTCGCGATAGCGAATGCCAAGACCGCCGCCGAGGTCGAGGTGGCTGATCGTATTGCCCTGCTCACGAAGTTTTTCGACTAAGGCTAGCAGCCGATCGAGGGCGTCAACATAGGGTGACATCTCGGTTAGCTGCGAGCCGATATGACAATCCATACCGATCACCTCGATATTCGCCAGTTTAGCCGCCTTCAGGTAGATCGTTTCGGCACCTTCAAAGGCGATGCCAAACTTGTTTTCCTTAAGTCCGGTGGAAATGTAAGGGTGCGTTTTTGCATCGACGTCGGGATTAATTCGAAACGAAACTCGAGCTGTTTTACCCATCTTTGATGCAATCTGGTTGATTCGGCCCAGTTCAGACTCGGATTCGACGTTAAAGCAGAGTATATTGGCCGCCAGCGCAGCTTCAATTTCAACGGACTCTTTACCGACCCCAGAAAAAACGATCTTCGAGGCTTCACCGCCCGCTGTCAGCACGCGTTTTAACTCGCCAATCGAAACAATATCGAAACCTGATCCGAGCCGAGCCAGCAAGTTCAAAACGGCAAGATTAGCATTGGCTTTGACCGCATAGCAGACCAGATGGTCATGCCCGGCTAATGCATCGTCGAAAGCATGCCAGTGGCGTTCAAGCGTTGCCCGAGAGTATACGAACAGCGGGGTGCCGTAAGCTCGCGCCAAATCAGCAACGGCAACCTCTTCGCAGAAAAGGTGCCCATTTTTGTAATTGAAATGGTCCATAGGGTTTGGTTGGCCTAGTTGGAGGGTTTCGTGGTGGTTTTTTTAGGGTCGTCGTCTGCCAATGTCAGAGGCCCTTTGTTGCCACAAGCAGCCGAACCAAGCACGAGGCAAAGGCACGCGGCCCAAAGGTATGCTTTGATTGTGATCACTGCTCGGCCAGCACAGGTTTAGCGGCGAGTGCCCAAACGCCTGCACCACAGAGTAGGCTACCGGCAAAATACGCATAGAACTTTTGAATTTTAGGCGACTGTAAGCCACGTCTAACGCGGCTTGCAAATGATGCATAGAGAGTCGCGCCGATGGTGGCCATCACCACGAAAGTGACGCCGAGCAACCAGAGTTGCGTGGTGGTTTGGTGTTCGACACTGATAAATTGAGGCAGCAATGCGACGAAAAACAAGATGCTTTTAGGGTTAAGTGCGGTGACTAGAAAGGCGTTTAAAAACAGTGTGAATCGGGTTTCCGTTTGCCTCAGCGTGCTTTCTGTTGGCGGTTGGCTAGCGCCACGGAACAGCTGAACACCAAGATATATCAGGTAGAGCCCGCCAATCAATTTAATTACCGTGAACCAGAACGCCGACGCTGCCAGCAGACTGCCTAAGCCAATTAATGATAGGGTGACGGCTAACGCATCGCCAAGGGCCACCCCGGCGACCAGCGGCAGTGTGGCTTGGCGCCCACGCGAAATCGAATAACTCAACACCAGAAGAATCGTCGGTCCTGGAATCGCTAGCACCACGGCGCTGGTGAAGACGTAAGCTAGCCATAGTTCTAACGGCACGGCGCTATCTCATCGAGTATTTTTTCGCTGCGCGCGATGAATGCCGACATCAGATGGGACGGGTCGGCGCTGAGTTGATCGCGCGCGTTATTAATATAAGCCAATAGCGTTTCATCGAGGTCTTCAGGCAATTCATCTTCATCAAGCACTCGGCATTTGTGATCCGGTGTTATCAACACGTCAACGCACAAATCGCGCCAACAGATTTGATCGTTTAAAAACCGAGTGTTATCGCAAACGTTGAAGTATAACGCCAGTGTTTGCCGGTTGTCGTCAAGCCAATGATACAAATTGAACGGCTTGTGCAGCCAGAAATAGCCCAAGCTCAGCGTTCCCTTGGGGAGCAGCAGATCTTCAA
>CBDTWQ010000048.1:0-10322 GCA_965364115.1 uncultured Gammaproteobacteria bacterium
TAAACGACGGCCTTCAGCGGTGCTGAGCAGCAAACCAGGCTGCCCGAGAAAACCCTGCGATTCTTCTGGGCAAAGCGAGAGTGGGACGGGTTGGTCTAGTGATGCGCTTGGGATTGGCCTTTGTTGATTAACATAGAATGCGGTGAGGTCTTCAGACAATGGCAAAGCTGCTCCCCAGTAAATGCACTCAGGGGTGCCACCGGGGCCCGCAAACAGCAGTGTCTGGCGCGCACTATCGAGGCGCCAAAACTGCACCAGCTGTTTGGAGCTGGGCTTGATATTGGCGCGAAGCAATAGGGATTCATCGGTCACCTGGCGCTCACTGCTACTTAACAGCGCCCATCGTAAGGCCCGCAATAAAATGTTTTTGCATCATGAAAAACATCGCCACTGGCGGCAGTGCAGCGACAATTGATCCAGCTGATACGAGTTGCCATTGCGATATCCATTGGCCATTGAGTGATTTCAACCCCGCGGTTATCGGCAGTGCATGATCACCTTGCACCAACACCGTCGCCCAGAAATAATCATTCCAGATAAAAGTAAATACCAGCACCGCGAGCGCGGCAACCGCAGGGCGCATCAGCGGCATCACCACATACCAAAAAATCTGTAATTCGCTAACCCCTTCGACACGTGCCGATTCGATCAAATCAAATGGCAATGCCTTAATGAAGTTACGCATGAACAGGGTGCAAAAGCCCGCTTGAAAAGCCGCATGAAACAACACCAAGCCAGTGACCGTGTCATATAAACCGGTTTGCACAGAGAAGTCTCGCACCGGCACCATCAAGATTTGAAACGGCACAAAATTGCCCGCAATAAAGAGAAAAAACAAAGCCATATTTAACTTGAAGCGATAAATCGCCAGCGCATAACCAGTCAAACAACTGATCACCAGGGTCAAGATTACGGTTGGGATGGTCACCTTAAAAGAGTTAAGAATATATTGCGCAATCGGCGAATTGACGAAAACTGCGGTGTAGTTTTCCAGCATATTAAAACTGCTGGGCCAACCCCAATAGTTACCCGCATTGATGTCACCCGCCGAACGAATTGAGGTCAGCATCACCGCGATCAATGGCAACAACCAAAGCACCAACGCGATCGGCAAGGCGATTTTATAAAGGGTTTGCGCGCCGGCAGAAGATTTTTCAATGGGCCGAGGAAACATGCTTACCCACCTCCCTTTTCTTGTTGATACATGCGCCACAGAAAGTAAGAGATATAAACCATCATGATCAGGAACAGCACCGTGGCAATCGCTGCGCCATAGCCCATTCGATAGCCATATTCTGATAACGAGGTTTCATACATGTAATAAGCGAGCACCCGCGAAGACCCGTAAGGGCCGCCCTGTGTCATGATCGATATCAAGTCAAACGAGCGCAGCGCGCCGATCACTGTCACCACCACCGCAATGAAAGTGGCCGGACGAAGCTGCGGCAAAATAATGTGCCACAACATGCGCCAACCGTTGGCACCATCGAGCCGGCCCGCTTCGATTTGATCGGAAGCTACGTTGTTTAAGCCGGTTAAAAACAAGATCATGCAATAAGCAATTTGTGGCCAAAGGCCAGCCGCAATAATACCGTAGGTGACATAGCGCTCATCCGCCAAGATCGCCGGCGGAGTGCTGCCAAAGGCATTAAAAATTAACGCTAAAATGCCATAGCTCGGATCATAGAACCATGAAAAAACCAAGCCAACTACGACTTGACTGATAACAAACGGGAAGAAGAACAGCGACTTATAAAGCCGGATGCCGTAAATGTTTTGATTCAAAAATAACGCGATGAAAAGCCCGGCGGGCACTGCGAGCATGTATAGCACCAGCCAGATAAGATTATTTTTTAGTGATTTGTAAAAGTTTTCGTCGTCGAGCAACTCAACATAATTAGCGATGCCGACATAGATGGGATCGCTGAGGCCGTCCCATTCATAAAAGCTGTAATTGATCGACTGTATGATGGGCAAAACCACATACAGAGTGAACATCAAAAGACCGGGTGTGAGGAAAATCCAGGGCATCACCCGCAATCGATTCTGCTTCCAAAAAGCCTGCCGGCTTTCGCGTTGAGTCAAAATTGCAAACATCAGGCAGCCTCCGTAGCTTGGGTTGAATCAACCCGTTGAAACGCTGGTTTTAAACAACAGCCAGCCTGAGCAATTTGCTCGCACTCAAGCTGGCTGACAATTCTCAGCCTAGTTTATTTGTAAACCTTCTTTTGGACCTTATCTAAGCGTTTCAGGATCTTCTGGCGACGCTCAGGCTTCACCATATATTCCTGGAACCCTTCCATGCCAGCTTTAGCCATTGCAGGAGGGGCGTCACGGTCATAGAACTGAGCCAGGTTGCTGGCATTCGACAACAACTTGAATCCGGCCTTGATGAACTTGTCATTTTTTACCGTTGAATATTTGTTCACCGGCAATTGGCCCAGAATTTTGTTGGCCTCAGTTTGTACATCCTTACTGGCTAAAAACTCAAGAAATCTGAGTGCATCTTTCTTGTTTTTCGCGCCGGAGGGAATGTGAAACGTATCAGTCGGTGCTTCTTCTGCCATCGCAATCTTCGGATTGATCATCGGAAACTGGAAGAAATCAAGCTGATCGTCGGATAGTCCCGCTTCGCGCAATGGCGCCACTGCAAAGTTGCCCATGACATACATCGCAGCCTTACCTTGGACCATTGGCGCTAAGGCTTCTTGCCAAGACATAGAGGCATGATTCTTGATGAAGTAGCCCGGCTTGACTAACTCATCCCAATGATCGAAAACCTTCTGGATGCGCGCGTCGGTGTACTTGATTTTGCCCGAGGTCAAATCGTTGTGCACTTGATAACCGTTGGTGCGCAGGTTCAGGTAATCGAAAACGCCTGCCGTGGTCCAAAGATATTTGGTGCCAATCGTGATTGGCGTGACGTCATTCTTTTTCAGGGTGGCGCAGGCGGCCAAAAATTCATCCCAGTTTTTAGGAACTGCGATGCCTAGCTTCTTGAAAATGTCTTTTCGATAGTAAACGCCCCATTGATAATAGGTGTATGGCACGCCCCATTTTTTGCCATCAATGGTCATCGCACCGGCCGCTGAAGACAGCGTGTCGTTCAAGCCTTTGGTGTCCCAAAGTTCAGTCACGTCTTCCAACAGACCCGCTTTGACAAACGGCGCCATGCGGTTACCGGCATACCAAGCAACCACATCGGGTGGCGATGCTGTCAGGAAGTTACGAATCGAGGTTTTATAACCTTCGTGATCGAAAGTATTCCATTTAACTTTGACGTCTGGATTTGCCGCTTCAAACTTTTCGATGACCATTTCAAAGGCCTTCTTCGGTGCGGGGTCTGACCCGTCATAGTTAACAATGATTTCACCGGCCCAACTGGAACTAACTGTTATCGCGGTTATCGCTAAACTCAGCGAAACCTTTTTCATGAATTCAAACATGATTCTTCACTCTCCTCGGTTATTGTCTCAGTTCAGAGCCGAGACATCATTTAATTGTTCCATTTAATGGAACCGTGTATCATCTATTGGAATTATTTTGCTTCGGTGGCAAAATGTCAAGCGACAATCCTAACCGTGAAGTGACAAGATACCTTAAAACGAAGGCCGAATGCACCAACAGAAGGGGCCAATTCTGCTGCTCTACTGCCATTTTGGAGTATCGCTGTTTTAATCAAATTAACCTTTTTTTAGCCGCCTTGGCGCAGTTCAAGAAAGGTTAGCAAAGATCAACAGGACCGAGGAAGCCAAAGCAACTTGCCAAAAAGATGGATAACCAATAGATGAAATCGTCGCCCACGGGCACCTTAGGAAAGGTCATGAATGTGCTCGAGATCGTATCGGCAGCGCCGACACCTTTGCGCTTTACCGAGATGCTTAGTCAATCCAGGCAACCGCGCGGCAGTCTTCATCGGCATTTAGCGCATCTACAAGCAGAAGGACTAATTACGCTAAATCATGAAGGTGGTTATCAGCTTGGCACTCGGTTGTTGCAACTCGCGTCGAAAGCCTGGGCACAAAACTCACTGCGACAGGTCGCCGAGCCATTTTTGTTTTCGCTGCAGCAGAAAACCGGCGAGACCGTTCATTTGGCCCAGCTTCAGCGCGAACGTGTGGTCTACATTGATAAGATTGAAAGCAACCAATCAGTTCGAATGCATTCGTTGATAGGCAATGCTTCGCCGGTTTACTGCACCGGGGTTGGCAAAGCAATGATGTCGCGCTTGGGCGATAAAGCAATCGAAAAATTGATCGCGGGGATTGAGTTTCAACCCTTCACTGATCACACTCTAAAAGACGCGGATGCACTGTTATCAGAGCTTAGCGAGATTCGGCAACAGGGTTTTGCCGAAGATCGCCAAGAACATGAGCTCGGCATTCGCTGTGTTGCCGCACCGGTGTGTGACAACGATGGCAATCTGGTTTGTGGCATTTCAATTACCGCCCCAGCTTATCGGATACAAACCGAATCTTTTGGTGAATGGAAAAAACTAGTGATCGAAACGGCTCTGTTAATTGGTGCACAAAGCAGTATCGAATTGGGGCCTAGAGGCTAGAGTTAGAGACTAGGACTTAGAAAGTAAACAACACATAATAACGAACGAATTTATTCGGAGGCACTTGAGATGGCAGCATTAAGCTTGAAAACTGTAGTCAAATCTTTTGGCAACACCAAGGTCATTAAAGGCGTTGATCTTGAGGTTGAAAGTGGCAACTTTGTGGTTTTTGTTGGCCCTTCGGGCTGCGGCAAATCGACCTTACTGCGAATGATCGCAGGATTAGAAGAGACCACTGCAGGCAACATTCACATTGACAACAAAGATGTCACTCAAGTCGATGCCGCCGATCGCGGAGTCGCCATGGTATTTCAAACCTATGCGCTATACCCGCACATGACGGTTGAGCAAAATATGGGGTTCGGCTTGAGAATGAACGCTGTGCCGAAAGATGAAATCAAGAAAAAAGTCGATGCCGCCGCCAAAATACTCGAGCTCACGCCCTTGCTCGATCGCAAGCCTAAACAGCTTTCAGGCGGTCAGCGACAACGGGTTGCAATCGGACGCTCCATCGTTAGAGAGCCCAAAGTCTTCTTGTTTGACGAACCACTCTCCAATCTAGACGCCGAGCTGCGCGTGGCGATGCGAATTGAAATCGCCAAATTGCATGAGCAGCTCGATGCAACCATGGTCTACGTGACTCACGATCAGGTTGAGGCGATGACGCTCGCCGATAAAATTGTTGTGCTGCGCGACGGTCATATCGAGCAAGTGGGCGCACCGCTCGATCTGTACGATAACCCAGACAACCTCTTCGTCGCCGGTTTCATCGGATCGCCGAGCATGAATTTTTTCAGTGCCGAGGTGATCTCAAGCGACAGCACTCAGGCAACCGTGAGGCTGCCTCAGCACCAAAATTGCGAATGCAGCATCCCACTTACCAGCCAACCACCAACAGGCAAAAACTACAAACTGGGGATCAGACCCGAACACTTTGATGACACCGCCACGATCAAAATCGAGCTGCATGTCGATGTTGCGGAGCACCTCGGCAGCACCTCGTTTATCTACGCGCGCAGCGCCTCGGGTGAACCGGTGGTGCTCGAAGCGCGCGAGGGCAGATCTGCGCATAGCGATAGCAAAATCAACACCGCGTTTGACCCCCAAAAAGTTCTCCTTTTTGCCGAGGACGGTCAAAGGGTGCGGTAACCGTCCAATAAAAGAATGGTCGGGCGCAGTGGTTAGAAGCGTGGTTAAAGGTTTTTTTACCGCTGTTTCAAGCCCGCTGAAACCAAACCGGTGAAACCAAGCAAACTTAATCTAACTGCTAAGCAATATCCCTTAGTTTTTGATCACCGTCTGAATACAGCTCAGCGAATCAATGAGGTGGACGAAACTATGCTCCCAGCAGTGGCAAATGTTTAACTCGATGATAGGTCAATGCTAGCGCAATGCACTGCTTCAATTCGTCGGTTTCGAGCTCTTCGCTCACTTCGAAAACTATGGCGCGGTTTCCCTGATATCGAAATTTATCGCCGTGCAATTCCTTAAAGGTATCAACTAGTTTGGTTCCACAATTAAAGTAGATTGCATATTTTTCAGGGCTCGACGCTTTCCAGTCAATTCTGATAGTGCTGCCAGCTTTAGCCATATAACTAGGCTCACCCCATTTAAGCGTTTCTTCAATTTCCCCGATATCATTCTGTGCCGCAGCAACTTGAAAAATCAATTCTCGAAGGACCAATAACTTTGCTCTGATAGCCGATGGATAACTATCAAATTTTATCGCCACCTCTTCAACATCAATACTGATCATTCGGCCACTTACCCTTTCACCGACAACGACTGTCTTTAACCATCACGATTCAGCAGGATGTTTAGTTAAACAAGGCGTTTAAGGCGTCGGTGATTTGCTGCGCCAGCTCAGGGTTTTTGAGCTTTTTTTCGCTGGGGTCGAAATTGTCATAAAAATTGGGGACTGATACGTTGGCTTTGATATCGGCACCAAAGCGTGGCATCGAATCTAGCGCGATTTGCAAAACCGTCTGACCGCCGCGCCCGCCGGGAGAGGTAGCTAACAATACGGTTGGTTTGTCTTGGAACACTTTTTGATCGATCCGTGAGAGCCAATCGAATAGATTTTTATAGGCTGCGCTGTAGTTGCCGTTGTGTTCGGCCAGCGAAATGACCAGCCCATCGGCTGCGCCAATTAAATGATAGAACCGCTGGGCTAGTTCGGGTTGACCAATTTCGGCTTCACGCTCAACGCTAAAAATCGGAAGTTCGAATTCGTTAAGGTCGAGAATTTCGATTACCACATCACCCATCGAATCGAGGACAGATGCCAACAATTGTTTGTTGATTGAGTTGCGACTATTGCTGGCCGCAAACGCGACTATTTTTCGATTCATATCCACTCCTATTGAGCTGAGGATGCTTTATCAGGGTTAACCACTATGCCTATAGCAGTATTAAGTTTTCTCGGTTGATCAATTCAGGATCATCCTGATAACCCAATATTTGAGGGATCAATTGACTGGGTTTACCGATAATTTGTTTGCACTCGTCTGCCGCGTAATTCACTAGCCCGCGCGCCACTTCGCTGCCGTCAGGTGCGATGCAAGCGACGACCTCACCACGATTAAACGCGCCTTCCACCTTGATCACACCGATTGGCAACAAGCTCGCATTTTTATGACGCAGCACCTCGACGGCACCCTGATCCAAACTCAATTTTCCAGCGCAGCGCATATGGCCCGCCATCCACTGTTTGCGCGCCGCGAGATGCCCCTCGCTGGCCTCTAGAAAACTGCCCAAGACTTCGCCCTGAAGCACTCGACTAAGCACTTGATCAACACGACCCGAAACGATCACCGTGTGAGTACCAGAACGAGCCGCCAGTCTTGCCGCACTCACTTTGGTTTGCATTCCGCCACGACCGAGCAAGCTTGCGCTTGGGCCAGCGTAGCCATTCAGCTTCGGATCATTTGCCGCGGCCCTCTCGATCAGCTTAGCCTGAGGGTTCTCAGCCGGATTAGCGTCGAACAAACCTTGTTGATCAGTCAGAATCACGAGCAAATCAGCTTCAATTAAATTGGCTACCAAAGCGCCTAACGTGTCATTGTCGCCAAACCGAATTTCTTCGTTGGCAACGCTGTCGTTTTCGTTGATCACCGGAATCACGCCGTAGTTCAAAAGCGCCCGTAATGTCTGACGCGCATTCAGGTAACGGCGCCGGTTGGCCAAGTCGGCATGGGTCAAAAGAATTTGTGCGCTTTGAATTCCATGCGCCTTGAAACTGGTTTCATAGGCCTGCGCTAAACCCATTTGGCCGACCGCAGCGGTCGCCTGCAGCTCGGAAATATTTTGCGGTGATGCGGTCAAACCGAGACGCTTAACACCCTCGGCGATTGAACCCGATGAGACCAGCACGACCTCCACCCCTTGCTCGCGAAGCCACGCCATTTGCTTAGCCCAATCAGCAATAATCTCGTGGTCGAGACCTTTGCCTCCCGCTGTGACCAACGCCGACCCGACTTTGACTACAACCTTTTTATAAGGGCTCATTGCTTTCGAGAGTATTCATGATGTCATGACACAGCGCGTCGACTCCATCGCGGGAAATCGCGCTGATAGCATGAATCGGGCCCTGCCAATCAAGGTCTGCGACAATCTGGTCACAGAGACTTTTCCGTTGATCCTCTGGCACTAGATCCATTTTATTTAAAACCAGCCATCGCGTTTTGTCATAGAGCGACTCATCATAGCGTTTCAACTCGTGCAAAATTTTCTGCGCCGACTCTACCGGCGAGTCAGCGCTTTCGTCGGGCAGCACGTCAATAATATGTAGCAACAGTCGAGTGCGCTGTAAATGCTTCAAAAATTGCACTCCAAGACCGACCCCATCGGCTGCGCCCTCAATTAACCCAGGAATGTCGGCGACCACGAAGCTGCGATGTTTCGCCACGCTAACCACGCCAAGGTTGGGGTGTAAGGTAGTAAACGGGTAGTCAGCCACTTTAGGCCGCGCCGCCGAGACCGCACGAATAAAGGTCGATTTGCCAGCATTCGGCATGCCAAGCAAACCGATGTCGGCAATCACTTTCAGTTCTAGTTTGAAATCAATCTGCTGTCCGGTGCTGCCGGCGCTGCATTGACGCGGCGCGCGATTAGTCGAACTTTTGTAGCGGGTGTTGCCAAGACCGTGAAACCCGCCCTGAGCAATCAGTATGGGTTCGTTAGTGCTGGACACATCCGCAATTACTTCGTCGGTCTCTAAATCTGTTATCAACGTGCCGAGTGGCAATTCGACGGTGAGGTCTTCACCTTTAGCGCCCGTTCGATTGCTGCGCTGACCGTTGCTACCGCGTTGCGCGACGAACCGACGCGTGTGACGAAAGTCGGATAGCGTATTCAAGTCTTCCGTGCCAATCACAAACACCGAGCCGCCGTCTCCGCCGTCTCCGCCGTCAGGGCCACCCATCGGAATGTATTTTTCGCGACGAAAGCTAACGATGCCTTTACCACCATCGCCGGCTTTTACATAAATATTGGCTTCATCAATGAACTTCATAATTCGATCATATCATTCAGTGTTTAGGTCTGGCTCACAATCCAACAGCTTTGCTCACAATAGCAAAAGCAATGGACACAGCGGTAAAAAAAAACCCCGCAGCAGCGGGGTTTTTTCGAATTCTAAACCGTTGCCTTCTAATTAACGGCGTTAACAACGTCGACGAAGGTTCGATTGTGACGACCTCGAATCTTGAATTCCACCTTACCTTCGGCTTTAGCGAAAAGCGTATGATCTTTGCCACAACCAACATTGTTGCCCGGGTGGAACTTAGTGCCCCGCTGACGAACCAGAATGTTGCCTGGAATGACCGCTTCGCCACCAAATTTCTTGACCCCAAGCCGTTTGGACTCTGAATCGCGTCCGTTTCGGGTAGAACCCGCTGCTTTCTTATGTGCCATAGGATTAAGCCTTAATCTCGGTTACTTCAATTTCAGTAAAGCTCTGGCGATGTCCGCCCTGACGACGTGAATGCTTACGCCTACGAAACTTAATGATTTCTATTTTCTTGCCACGGCCTTGCGCTGTGATCGTAGCAGTGACGCTAGCTTTCTCAAGCATCGGGGTTCCAACCGTCACATTAGCACCATCGGCAACCATCAAGACCTGGTCGATACTGATGCTCGAACCTTCTTCGCCTTCCAATTTTTCCACGCGCAGGGTTTCACCCTTGGTGACTTTATACTGTTTTCCGCCAGTAGCGATGACCGCATACATTAATATGGCTCCGAAGCGACTCTAAAAGGGTTGCGAATTCTATCGGCTGATTCGATGGGCGTCAATGGCCACAAACGCTTGATTTGCAATATAATACTGATATCGAGACCGAATCGAACAAACCCACCCAAGGCGCCTCCGGCAGACACCCGAAAGCAGCGTTTCAGTCACTTCTCAGCAGACGCGCCATTGCGAGCGTTAGCAGCAGCAGAAAACTGGCGCAAACGACGATCGCCGGCCCGGTTTGCCAGTCAAATTGAAAGGAGGTGGTCAAGCCACCCGCCAATGCGCCCATTCCAAACACAGCGCTGAGCAAAACCATCTGTTCAGGGCTACGGCTGAACAATCGAGCACTGGTGGTCGGAATCACCAGCATGGCCGCAATCAACAAGACGCCCATCACTTTCATCATTACCGCCACCAGCAACGCAATCATTAAATACATCAGCAATTGCACCCTGCGAACATTGATGCCCTCGGCTTGGGCAATTTCGCGACTGACCGAAACGGCAACAAATGATCGCCAATGGA
>CBDTWQ010000049.1:0-10120 GCA_965364115.1 uncultured Gammaproteobacteria bacterium
GAAAAAGCTGATTCAAAATTCAAGGGCATTGCGTCTACCAGTGTTGTAGCGATGCGGAACTGTTTGCATGGACGATGCCATTCATTTTATTACTATAAAATTCAGCTACTTAGCGATATTTGAGTACTAGGCAATAGCGGCAATAGGCAGCCATTTAAGCGGCAAGCTTGCCGCCTTGCTCGGTTCCAACGGCAATCTCGTAGTTGAACTCCTTATATATTAGTGTGCGGTCAGACTCCGACTACGGATGAAAACCGAATGATAACTAGCCGCCCTCCCACCGGCTCAGGCTGCAGACGTATCGCTCAAACTTAATTACTGGCTCGATACTTGCATTACTCGTTGCATGAGGAACAAAAGCGACATGACATTAAATAACGATCATAAAATCGATTGGCTGATTCTGCTGATCGTAATGCTGGTCTTAATGTTGGTCACGGCGACTCCATCGATCGCGTCTGAGCGCCAAAGTTTAGCCTCGATCAAAATGCAAACCGAGAAATTCATCGAACAGTACCCTTATGAAAGCCCCTATCCACCGCGCTATGTGATCCGCAAGCTCGATTCGAGACTGCGCCTCGCCGCGTGCGATAAAGATCTGACTATCATTTTTGCCAACCCAGCGAGAAGATCCGGTAATACCGCGGTCACCGTCTCTTGCTCGAACAAACCTAGTTGGAAAATTCATCTGCCGGTTAATATCGAATTATTTGATGACGTCATGGTCACGACTAAACCGCACCTGAGAGGTCAAAATATTGACACTGCCGCGCTCAAACTGAAAAAACGCGTGACATCTAGTCTCAACCAAGGCTACTTCAACCAATCCGAAAATTTCAGCCAGCTGCAAGCCAAACGGAACTTGCCCAGCGGAACCGTGCTGACACCCGCCAATCTGGTTTTAAGAATGATGGTAAGATCAGGACAAAAGGTTACCCTAGTGTTGCAATATAAAGGCCTGCAGGTCAGGTCGAGCGGTCGGGCTTTGCGCTCAGCTGGTCTCGGTCAAATCGTCAAGGTACGCAATAATCAATCGAACAAAATTGTCGAAGGGGTTGTTTCGGGTGACGCTCAAGTAACAGTGAACATATAATGACAGCCAAGCAACCGATGCAATTAACCTCCGGAACACTGACAACCCTGCTCAACCGCCGGTTCATGAGCTGGGCAGATTTTGATAAACTAAAGAGTAAACTTATGCGCGCAACGGCCGATACCCGTTACAGAGATTTCAAGGAGACCAGCTATGACTGATCCGATCAATTCCCAAAATAGACTGCGGCCATCCGTCATTTCTACGGATTCCAAAGCTGGCTCCAGCGCCCAAACTCAGGGCAAAGCGGGTGCAGGATCAAAAGCGGGGGCAGGGTCAATGGCCAAGGCCGGAAACTCGTCTAACGTCGAACTCCACAGTACGACCCTAGTTCAGGAATTAGAAGGCCAAATCAAAAGTCTGCCTGAGGTCAACCAGGCAAGAGTAGAAGCAGTCAAGCAAGCACTGGGCAATGGCGAGTATCAAACCGACGCCGACGTGATTGCACAAAAATATATTGAAATTGAGAAGTTACTACCATGAGCCTGTCGGCATGCCGTCATCGTTTGCTGCTTCAATTGACCAGTCACATCGACTTGATCAACGAAGGCAACGAGTATCTAAACTCGATCAAGGAAGCGATTGGCAGCAGCGATTTGGAGAGCATGCAAGCGGCGCTAGATTCCAACAGCTTTCCGATGGAGTCCATCGAAGGGCTCGAACTGGAGCGACATCAGCTGCTGGTTGAGTTTGGATTTAGCCCAGATCAAAGCGGGCTGGAAGCCTGTTTGAAATGGTGCGATGATGATCAGCATCAGGTAATCAAAATTTACCATACATTGCTATCCGCGCTGAGTCACTTCCAGCACTCGATTCGTCTCAACCACCTGTTGATAGCCAAGGGCAAGGATCGCGTGCAACGATCGCTCGGCATTTTAACCGGCGCAAAAAGCGCATACGAAAGCGAAACTTACAGCAGTAGCGGACAAACATCGAAATCGGCCAAGCATCGAGATATTGCGGTCGCCTGACCGCAAGCAACAAGTGTCGACCTGGACAAAGGCAGCGGGCAAAAAAAACCCCAAACAAAGTTTGGGGCAAACGCACAACCTAACAAACAGGTACTAAGAACCCAGATTTTACGTATCCCGCGATTCAGTAATGAGACATAGTTCTCAAATTCAAAATATTCAAAGCCTAAAAGTTTTAAATACTCAAAAACAGGTTAATCCGCAGCAAAGCAATCGGCATTTTTCATCTCGCCGCAAAGTTCTTTATACTGTTAGGTCACCCACAGGCTAACCGACCGACATAGCGAACAGAATGAACCCTGATTTACGCCAACTACATCCGTATCCATTTGAGAAACTCAGCGCACTCAAGCGAGGCGTCAAGGCGCCAGGTCACCTCAAACACATCGCGCTGTCGATTGGCGAGCCTCAGCATCCAGCACCCGAATTTGTGATCAGAGCCTTAAATGAGTATCTGCATCAAGTTGCAAATTATCCAAAGACGCATGGCAGCGACGCGCTGCGTGAGTCGATTGCTAGCTGGCTATGCAAGCGCTTTTCGATCAACCCCGAGATGATCGACGCTGCTACCAATGTGTTGCCGGTGAGCGGAACTCGTGAAGGACTGTTTGCGATCGCCCAGTGTTTGATCGATCGACAACAGCCTGATCCTTTGGTCTTCATCCCCAATCCTTTTTATCAAATCTATGAGGGTGCGGCTTTGCTCGCCGGAGCGAAACCACACTATCTCGATTGCGAGGCAAGCAAAGGATTCCTACCCGATCTGGAACAGATTACGATTCAACAATGGCAGGCTTGCCAATTGTTTTACATTTGCACTCCCGGTAACCCTAGTGGCGCGGTGATGCCGACAGCCTATCTCCAACGCCTGATCGAACTAGCCCATCAGCACAATTTTGTGATTGCCAGCGATGAGTGTTATTCGGAAATTTATTTTGACGAAGCCAACCCACCGCCGGGGATCCTCGGCGTCGCTGCCCAAATGGGCAACCATCAGTTCAAGCATTGCCTCGCCTTTCACAGCTTATCAAAACGCTCAAATTTACCTGGCCTACGCTCCGGCTTCGTTGCGGGTGACGCTGAATTGATCGAGCAGTTTTTGCGTTATCGAACCTATCATGGCAGCGCACTGCCAACAGCTACCCAAAGCGCGAGTGCTGTTGCCTGGGCCGATGAAGCCCACGTGATTGAAAACAGGGCGCGTTATCGAGATAAATTCGAGCAGGTTTTAGCACTACTTTCTGATACACTCGCGCCGGCTGAGCCGCAGGCGGGGTTTTATTTATGGGCCAAAACGCCGATTGCCGACACCGACTTCGCGCAACGCTTATTTGCCGAGCAAAACATCAGTGTGTTGCCCGGGCGTTACCTGTCGCGTCAACATGACGGCAAAGACCCTGGACTCAATCGGGTGCGAATGGCGCTGGTAGCGCCAACCGATGACTGCATCGAGGCGGCTAATCGAATCAACCAACTAATCTCGACTCTGTAGGAGAAACTGATGCCTGATCTGCAACAAACGATTGAACAAGCCTTTGAGAATCGCGCTGACATAACGCCTTCCATCGTCGAGCCGCAGGTCAAGCAGGCGGTTCTCGATGCGATCGAATTGCTCGACAGCGGAGAGAAACGCGTGGCTGAGCCCTCTGCCGAAGGCTGGAAAGTCAATGAATGGTTGAAAAAAGCGGTTCTGCTCTCATTTCGGATTCGCGAGAATCAAGTGATGAACGGTGGCTCCACTCAATATTTCGACAAGGTCGACAGCAAATTCAATGGTTTGAGCGAATCACAACACGCGGCTAGTGGGGTGCGCGTGGTGCCACCTGCGATGGCACGCAAAGGCTCATTTATCGCCTCCGGCGTGGTTCTGATGCCATCCTATGTCAACATCGGCGCCTATGTCGACAGTGGCACCATGGTCGACACCTGGGCGACCGTCGGGTCTTGCGCTCAAATTGGCAAGAACGTGCATTTATCGGGTGGCGTTGGCATCGGCGGGGTGCTCGAACCTTTGCAAGCTTCGCCGACCATTATCGAAGACAACTGCTTTATTGGCGCCCGCTCCGAAGTGGTCGAAGGCGTCATTGTTGAAAAGAATTCGGTCATTTCGATGGGTGTCTATATTGGTCAAAGCACCAAAATTTACAACCGTGAAACCGACACGGTTACCTATGGTCGCGTTCCAGCTGGCTCGGTCGTGGTGGCCGGTAACTTGCCTTCTGAGAACGGCAAATACAGCCTCTATTGCGCGGTTATCGTTAAGCAAGTCGATGAGAAAACCCGCGCCAAGGTCGGGATTAACGAGTTGCTGCGCAACATCTAGTTTCACTTCGGGGTTTTAGATGACGGATACGATAATGAAGGCGACGACAAAGGTCACGCTATACGGGATCAGCAATTGCGACACCATTAAGAAGGCCAAAACATGGTTGCAACTGAACGGCATCGATTTTGTCTTTCACGATTATCGTAAACAAGGTTTGGATCAGGCGTTGCTGCAATCACTCGAGGCAAAGCTCGGCTGGGAGGCGATGCTCAACCGTCGCGGCACGACTTGGCGACAACTGCCCGAGGACGCTAAAAACAGCATAGACCGAGACGCTGCGCTGACGATCATGTTACAAAACCCGGCCATCATTAAAAGACCGATTCTAGTCCACGGCGAACACATTTCTGTCGGTTTCAGCGAGGCTTCCTATCAACCACTATTGGCAGCCTAATCGATGAGCGATCAACGATGAACAGTAAAACTCTTAAGTTAGCAACGCAGTTAATTTCACGGCCCTCGGTCACCCCGGACGATGCCGGTTGTCAGGCAATTCTGATCGAACGACTGCAAGCGATGGGCTTCGATTGCGAAACGATGCAGTTCGATGATGTGACCAATTTATGGGCACGCCGAGGTCAGCAACAACCGCTAATTGCTTTTGCCGGGCACACCGACGTGGTGCCAACCGGACCTCTCGATCAGTGGCACAGCGACCCGTTTTCCCCAGAGATTCGTGACGGCATTCTCTATGGTCGGGGCGCGGCGGATATGAAGTCGAGCATTGCCGCGATGATCACTGCCTGCGAGCGCTTTATCGACGCCCACGCAAATCACAAAGGTTCAATTGCACTGCTAATCACCAGCGACGAAGAAGGGATTGCGAAAAATGGCACCGTCAAAGTGATCGAAACTCTCGAAGCGCGTGGCGAGAAAATCGAGATGGCCCTAGTCGGCGAGCCGTCGAGTCAAGAGGCGGTTGGCGACGTGGTGAAAAACGGTCGGCGTGGTTCTATCGGCGCCAAACTCGTCATCAAAGGCATTCAGGGACATGTTGCCTATCCACATCAGGCAGACAATCCGATTCATCGAGCCTTACCCGCGCTGGACGAATTGGCTTCGCAACAGTGGGATCAAGGCAACGCGTTCTTCCCACCAACCAGCCTGCAGATTTCCAATTTTAATTCGGGCACTGGGGCCACTAACGTGGTGCCCGGTGCGGCTGAAGCGCTATTTAATTTACGCTATTCGACCGAGACCGATCCCGAGCAGATCAAGCTAGTCACCCAAACCATTCTCGACAAACATGGACTCGACTATGAGATCGATTGGGCGGTCTCCGGGTTTCCGTTTCTAACCAGCGCAGGCGAGTTGGTCAGTGCGGCGCAAAAGGCAATTAAGCAGCACACCGGATTAGAAACTCGGCTAGAGACCACGGGTGGCACGTCGGATGGCCGCTTCATTGCGCCGACCGGAGCACAGGTGGTTGAACTCGGGCCGGTCAATGAATCGATTCACAAGATCAATGAATGCGTCGACGTCAAGCAACTCGATACGCTCTCCAACATCTATCAGAGTATTCTCGAAAACCTTCTGCTGGAATGACCGCCCGCGGACGATTTGCACCAACCCCATCAGGCCCGCTGCATTTTGGCTCGCTAGTCGCCGCGCTGGCCAGCTACTGTCAGGCTCGCGCGAAAGGGTCTGAATGGTTGCTGCGAATCGAAGATGTCGACACCCCGCGCGTGGTTAAAGGCGCCGCCGATCAACTCCAAAAAGACATCGAATCCTTTGGCTTTGAATGGGACGGGCCGGTGCTGTTTCAAAGCCAGCAGTTTGATCGCTATCAAGAATATTTGGACCAACTGATCGAGATGGAGGCGGTCTATGCCTGCCAATGCAGCCGTAAACAGCTGCGTCGACTTGATCTGCCACACGGGCCTTTGGGGCTTATCTACCCAGCAAGCTGTCGTCACCTAAAGCTCAATCGACTTCAGCTTTCGTTGCGCTTTGAAACCACAAGCTTTGCTCGAATCGAATTTCAAGATCAGGTCTACCAAACCGTTGGCCTGCACTTAAGCCAGCAAGTCGGCGATTTCGTTTTAAAACGCGTTGACGGCATTTACGCCTATCATTTAGCGGTCGTGGTTGATGACGAAGTCCAGGGAATTAAAGAGGTCGTGCGCGGTGCCGACCTGTTGGAAAACACTTGCTTGCACATTGCCTTACAACAAAGCCTCGGCTTTAACACGCCCAACTACCTGCATCTTCCGCTGGTGACCAATCAAGACGGGGCCAAACTCAGCAAGCAAACCGGTGCTGCGCCGATCAACCCTCGCCAAGCACCTCAACTGTTAGTCAAAGCGTTGCAGCATCTTGGACAAAAACCCGATTCAGAAATGTGCCAATTGAAAGTCGATGAAGTTCTCGGCTGGGCGATCGCCAACTGGCGTCCGGCTCAGATTCCGCGACAAATGCCAAAGGTTGCTGAAACCAAACCAAGCAGCTCAGGGAGCGAGGTCTAAATTATCAGGCTTAGACCAGCGGTCTAAGCAATCAAATAATAGCGATCAGGCCTGCAGATGCTGAACCACTGTCTGAATAACCGCTTTGTCTTTGAGAATTCGATTGTGCCCCAAGCCGGTGGTTCGATGCACCACAGCCTGAGGCCACAATCGTCCGACTTGCTCGAACGATTGTGCCGCAATTTCAGGATCTTGATCATCAAAAACCAACATCCCAGACAGATTTGGATTCTTCAGCAAACGCGCTGAACTGAGACTTTCCCAAGGATCCTCGCCATCGATGAGTTTCGACATGCTGGCACCAATTTTGCTTTTAAAGCTTTGCGCCAGTGCGGGCCGCATGCCGAGTAATTCACGATAGGTTTCGAAAATCTTTTGCACCTCAAGCTGCGGTGCCACCAACACCGTTTGCCGAGCAGCCAAGCCATGCTGGCGTGCATAGGCCGCCGCCATCGCACCCAGCGAATGCGCGACGACCGTGTCGATCGCACCAATTTGCGCTTGAATCGCAAATAGCGATCCACTGAATTGCAACGCATGCGCGCGTTTGCCAGGATTGCTGCCATGCGCAGGTGCATCGAAACAGGCAACCTTAAAGCCCGCAGCAACCAACTGCGGAATGAAAACACGATACTGCGTGCCACTGCCACTCCATCCATGCAGCAAAACCACCAGTGGCCCCTGCCCCCAAAGGTAGATAGGAATTTCGATTTGATCGAACGAAATCAAAACGCGCTCATCAGCTCCTTGCCAAAATTCTCCTACCCAAGGTTTGATTTCGGTTTTGAACACGGTGTACCAAAGCCTTGCTAGCAACGCGGCGGCCCATTCGTTGTGCAGCCGTGAAAGCCAATTCAAAGCCAAGCCGAATAACTGGAAACCCAGTGGAATGACACGCTTGCGGCGGTCGGTAGAGCTGAGAATTCGCGGCCGTTGGTTGGAGGGTGGTTGAGTTTTCATTAACGGGTAAACTATCGCATTCTAGGGTAATTGCAAAGTGGTGAATCCGATGCTCAAAACAGCGGCAGACTTGATCAAAGCAGCACAACAACAAATTGAATGTGTCGATGCGGCGACCGCCAAAAATCTCTACGTGGATAACCCGGATTGTGTGATCGTCGATGTTCGTGAGGCCGACAGCGTTGCTAAGTCGAAGCTGCAACAATCGATTCACATTGCGCGTGGCTTAATCGAGATGAAATTTCCGAAAGAATGTCCAAACCCGAACACCTTGATTTTGACCCATTGCGGAGGTGGCGGTCGCGCATCGCTTGCCGCCCATTCATTGAAGCAAATGGGATATCAGCGAGTGATCGCGATCACCGCCCCTTACGATGAAATCAAAAGAGTGTTTGCCGACATCTGAATCGAAATCGAGAATCACGAAGAGGCCGCAGGCCAAGGTGCCTTTTCTCACAGCAAAAGGCGAAAAGAAAAACTATCGATCTATTATTAACTTCACTTCCAGCCCGTCTCTTAGCGATCAAAAAGCTAGCTATTAGTGACTGAACCTAGACCAATCTGAGCTTATTCAAACACTCGATCGATTAGCAATTTGAATGGTTGCGAAGGGTCGGGCCGTTGGGTTGATTGAACCTCGGTGAAAAAATCACCCGGCTGACGCACAGCGTCGCCGCTGCGCGACACACGAGCGCCGATGGTGACTTGCGGGAAGGCGGACAACTTCATCGAAGGCAACATCGCATCGGCATCGCTCAAGCTAATCGAGGTTGGCAAGTCACCCACCGTCATTTTTTTGACCGCCAAAGGCATCGGCGGCCCGTTCAAAGCTTTGGCATAGACAAACACGGCTTGTTCAGGCTGAGTTTTCGCTTTTAGCTCAGGGCTAATATCCACCTTTACGATGATTTCTGCGGTAACAGTCGAAGCAATAGCTGAGGAACCACTGGCCAAGGTCGGTTCGCGTTGCTCCAAGGTTGCCATCAAACGCATCACTTCTTGAGAGCTTTCCTGATTGTCAGCAATCAGCGGCAAAAGCATGCTCCAAAATTCATGCGCTGCGCTGTAATTCTGTCGTTGCTCGGCCGCCAAACCGGCCAGCCAAAGGCCATTGGGGAAACGCGGTGCGAGATCTAAGCCTCGCGCAATTAACTGTTCGGGCTCGCCCAGTAAATTGCCGTCCTCCTGCATTGCGATCGCATCCGCTAGCGAGAACAAAATTTCTGGCTGATCACCGGCCAATTGATGGGCCCGACGATAAGCGGCCACGGCCTCGCCAAACTGACCGCCAGCACCATGGACTCGACCCATTGCGTACCATCCTTCTACACTGTCTGGGGTTTCGCGCAGTCGCGCCTTGATCGCGCTTAACATTTCTTCAAGACTCATATTGGCAAGGGCCTTGGGCGCCCTGGCCTGCGCCAAGGTCGGGTCTTGAATTACTTGGTAAGCACCGAAATTCAAGTAAAGTGACACGCTAGCGATCGGAATAAGCAACGCCACAAGCGCCAACGCCCAGCGACCGCTCGATGCTTGCGATTCCTGCTCGGACTGCTGCTCCAGTTCAATCGCCAGCGAACCTTGCAGGTCGGCATAGCTACTATCGTAGCTGGCTTGATCAATTTCACCTTGGCTGAACTGCGCATCAAGCGCGGTTTTTTGTTCACGCGCGATCTCGATGTTTTGCTGATGTCTTACCATCACATCGATGCCAGCAGCACCTCGCATAATTGGTAGAAACAGGATTATCAACGACAAAATCAACAAAAGCGCAATCAGCGACCAGAAAATCATTGGCTAGAGGTGTCCGGTTGTTCGAGTAGTTCGCGTGCAGCCGCCACAGATTCAGGCGTTGCATCGACTTGATGACCACCGCCCTGATTCGCATCATCCTGATTCTCCCGAGCCAAACGGCGCAGCAGCAGAAACAAAATTACACCCAATAACACGATTGGGCCCAACCAAAGCAGGTAGGTGTTGGCCTTGAACTGCGGCCGATAGAGCACAAAATCGCCATAACGCGCGACCATAAATTCGATCACCTGATCTGGGCTGCTGCCGTCGCGCAGCATCTCATAAGTTTGCTGGCGCAGGTCACGAGCTAGATCGGCATCCGACCCAGCCAGGTTCTGGTTTTGGCAAACCAAGCAGCGCAGCTCTTTGATCAACCGGTTGTAGTCGGTTTCCATTTGCGTCGAATCAAATTGGTAAGCTTCAAGAGCGGCCTGCACTGGTGCGGCCTGCACTGGTGCGGCCTGCATTGGTGCGGCCTGCAGAGATTCGACCTGCGGAGATTCGGCTTGCA
>CBDTWQ010000050.1:0-9854 GCA_965364115.1 uncultured Gammaproteobacteria bacterium
AGTATACCTATTAAGGCGTTTTTACCTTAATAGGTATACTGTCCCACTTTATTTCCTATTAAGGCGTTTTTACCTTAATAGGTATACTGTCCCACTTTATTTCATTGAGCTTAGAAGATGGCCCCAGGCAGATGCTTCTTGTTCGGGGGTGAACAGTGGCGCTAGCTCGGCAATTTGCTGTTCTAGTGACTGGAGAAATTTAGGGGATGTTTCGGCTTTCCGCAAGACGGCAGCTAGGCTTTTTTCATCTTCGACTGCGAAATAGCCGGGGTAGTCTTTACCCAACAAACCGATGTTGCCTTTGATATCAGAGGCAATCACTGGAACTTTGCCGACTACGGCTTCCGAAACTACGTTCGCGCCACCTTCTTGCAAGGAACTGATCACCATCACCTGGGATCGAATCAAGGCTTGGCGAACATCACCGGCAGACACTTCTCCGCGCCATAGATAACGCGGGTTCTGCTGCATCTCAGCTTCGGCTTGCTGCGCCCACTCATCACTGTGCGCTTTACCATAATGCATCACTCGAACGCGGGAGTCGGCGGGCAACAAGCGCGCCGCTTTAGCCGCGCGAAACGGATCTTTTTCTTGCCGCAAATGACCGATTACACAGACCTGAAAATAACGGCGAGAAGGTTGCCGGGCGCGCGGCAACGGCAACGCCGATTGACGAATTACGGTTAGCTTAGAGTGAAGATCGACGGGTAAGTCCTCAGCGATCAAATCGTGCAGACAAACTAATCGATCAGCCCGTCGCATTGAACCTAAGGTCACCTTCGGCTCAGCGTCGAGAAAATGGTTAACGTCGGTGCCACCTAATGCCACAACCAATAATCCACTTGGGTTATGATCACGATAACGCACAATCGCCGCCGCGCTGTGCCAGGCATGCAGCGCGATCACCAGATCGGCCTTTTCTCCCAGGTAGTCAGTGCTGATGCAAACCTGATGTCCCAGCTCGCGCAGCAGCCGCGCCCAACGCATCGCTGAAGTGCGATTGCCATTTCTGGAATTTTTGCCCGCGGGTGTGATTAAATGAATCTTCATTTGAGACTCGGTAACAAGACCTGATGACCGCGACCATTAGTAACATAAAACTGATCGAGATGTTGCGAAACGCCCGGCAGCGGACCTACGAACTAGTCGATGATCTAAACGACGAGCAATTGCTAGGCCCTAAGTACGGCACCATCAACCCGCTGCGCTGGGAGATTGGTCACGTTGCTTATTTTTACGAGTACTTTATTTTACGCCAGCTTTATGGACACGAAAGCCTGCTCGGAAATAAACAGGCGGATAGCTTGTATGATTCGATTTCAGTGCATCACGACAGCCGCTGGGATCTGCCGCTACTAACCCTAGATAAAACCAAGGACTATATGCAGTCAGTGATGGAAGCACTGTGCGAGCGTTTGCCCGATACAATTGCCAGCGAAGAAGACAGTTTCATCTATCAGTTTGGCGTGTTTCACGAAGACATGCATTGCGAGGCCTTTCTCTGGGGCCGACAAACACTGGCTTATCCGACACCTAGATTTAGCGATGCCATCGATGCTAGCGAGGCGCGAAACGCCGGCAGTCTGAGCGGTTATGTCGAAGTTCCCGGTGGTCAGTTTCGACTCGGCGCCGAAGCCGATGCCCCCTTCATGTTCGACAATGAGAAGGTTGCACACACCGTCGAAGTGCTGCCTTTCTCGATCGCCAAGGCCGCTGTGAGCAACGCTGAATTCGCCGAGTTCATCGCTGCCGGTGGCTATCAAAATGAAAAATATTGGTGCCAAGAAGGCTGGAGTTGGCGACAAAAAAGCGGCCTGCCCCACCCTGGCTACTGGTCAAAAAATGACAATCAGCAATGGCTGATGCGTCGTTTTGATCAATGGATTGAGCTGCCCAAAAACGAACCAATAATCCACGTTAGTTGGTACGAAGCCGACGCCTATTGCCGCTGGGCAGGTCTTCGGCTGCCCACTGAACTTGAATGGGAAGTCGCGGCCCTCGGCGAGGCTGACAACCATGGCAACCTGGCGAACAGCAAACGCCGCTACCCCTGGGGCAATCAAACACCCGAAGCCAAGCATGCCAATCTCGACGGGCGAGCGCTTGGCAGCGTTGATGTTGCCGCCTACGCGATGGGCGACAGTGCCTTTGGCTGCCGTCAAATGCTCGGCAATGTTTGGGAGTGGACTAGCGACACGTTTCAGCCGTTTGCCGGTTTCTCAACGGACGCCTATGAGGAATATTCCACCACTTTGTTCGGCAACACTAAGGTGTTAAAAGGCGGCGCTTGGACCACCCGTGCGCGGATGATGCACGGCAGCTATCGCAATTTCTTCGGCGCCGACCGATGGAACATCTTCAGCGGTTTTAGGGCCTGCAAAGTTCGATCCGTTTGAACCACTCAAGCCACGCCCGCGGGCAAAGCGTTGCTTTGGTGATGTTCTCGGTGGGCTTGTTTGCGCTATTATCACTGGTCGCCAAGCTGCTTGGCACCGATAGTCTCGGGCCACCGCTGCACCCACTACAGATCTCGGCCGCACGCTTCATCGTTGCCTTTCTGTGCTTGTTGGCGGTTTTTACGGTCAAACCAATTTCGTTTAAAAACGCACCCTGGGGCCTGCATCTGCGTCGCGGCATTTCCGGTTGGTGCGGTGTCACCTGCTTATTCGCCGCGGCCGTCGCGATTCCGCTGGCCGATGCTACCGCGATCAGCTTTCTCAGCATTATCGTCACGATGTTGCTATCGATGTGGATCCTAAAAGAGCAAGCAGGTCCGCGCCGGTGGGTCGCTGCGTTAATTGCATTGATCGGCGCTTTACTGATTACTCGGCCCGGCACTTCAGCATTTCAGCCCGCAGGACTCATCGCTCTGCTTGCCGCGGTGTTCATTGGCTTTGAACTAATTTTCATCAAACAGCTCAGCGCTCGCGAGCCCGTTATGCGCATTCTTATGATCAACAACTTGATTGGCGCCATCATCTCGATTGCGGTTATCGGATTCGTTTGGCAAACACCCACCGCAGCCCAGTGGTTGCTAATCGGTGTCATCGGCTCCCTGATGCTCTTAGTGCAAGTCACCAATATTCTGGCCTTGCAGCGCAGTGACGCCAGCTTCGTCGCACCTTTCTGGTTTGCCACACCCGCTTTTGCCGCGCTCTACGACTATCTAGTCTTTAGCCAAGTCATCTCCACGCCAAGCGGGTTGGGGATATTATTGATTATTGGTGGAGGAATTTTTATCCACTGGCGCGAACAGCTAGCGCGAACAATGGCCAATCAAAAATAAACAAGTTGAGTGGGACAGTATACCTATTACATAAATGAAATAGGTATACTGTCCCACGTACAGAAGCTCTATACATTCCACTTTCTGGAGTTACAATGGAGCCCTAATCAGAATAAAACAAGATCGGGCAGGAGCATATGCCAAGCGACAATTCCAATCGCTCACCCTCAATTGTAGCGCGCCAAGTAACCAAAGTTTTTGGTAACGGCGAGCAGGCGTTTAAAGCGCTAGATCAGGTTTCCGTCGCGATTGAAAACAATGAATTCTTCACCCTGCTAGGGCCATCGGGCTGCGGCAAAACCACTCTACTACGACTGATTGCTGGCTTCGAACATCCGACCGAGGGCTCGATTGAGCTGCACGGTGAAGACATCTCACACTTACCGCCCTTCAAACGTTCGGTCAACACGGTTTTCCAAAGTTACGCACTTTTCCCGCATATGACAGTGGCTGAAAACATTGCTTTCGGCCTAGAAATGCAAGATTTACCAAAGCCCGAAGTCGAGGCCACGGTGGCAAGAATGCTCAGCCTGGTGAAGATGGAGGCAATGGCCAACCGGCGCACCGACCAAATTTCGGGCGGCCAACAACAGCGAGTGGCATTAGCCCGTGCGCTAGCACCACACCCTAAGGTCTTGCTGCTCGACGAGCCGCTCTCGGCACTCGATTACAAACTGCGCAAAGGAATGCAGATCGAACTCAAGCGTTTGCAAATGGAAACCGGCATCACCTTCATTTTCGTGACTCACGATCAAGAAGAAGCCTTAACCATGTCAGACCGCATTGCGGTGATGAATCAAGGCAAAATTCTGCAAGTGGGCAGTCCTAAAGAAATTTACGACCACCCATCCGAGCGTTTCGTCGCTGACTTCATTGGTGACACCAATTTCCTCAGCGCCGAATTACTTGAGACTAATGCTGAAACTTCAAAGGTCAAACTGGCGTCAGGCAAAATCATCGAGGCCGGCAAAACCAGCGCGATGCCCGGCAGCAGCATCAACATCACGGTGCGACCCGAACAGGCCATTCTGACCGATGACCCGGCAAGCGCTGACTTGCAAGGCACCGTGGTCAACGTTCTCTATTCGGGCACTGATTCACAATTTCACATCAAACTCGATTCCGACGAGGCGTTTATCAGCAAGGTGCAAAACAGTGGCCCCAACCAGCGCGACTGGCAGATCGACCAACTAGTCGGCATTCAGTTTCACCCGGGTGCGGTACAGATTTTGCGAGACTGACGGCAACCGATGAGCGAGCAATTTGAAATCTTATCAGCTGCCGAACAGGCCGCCCGCAAGTTCGAAATCAAACGAAGTTGGCAGCTTTTCACACCCGCGCTGAGGTTTCGCAGGGTGGCGTTTCGCAGGATCGGGTTTCACAGGACCGGATTTGGCAGATTGTGCGGGACTGACGGCAACCGATGAAGCCGCAAACCGAAACCATCTCAGCCGCCGAGCAAGCGGCCCGCAAACTCGAAATCAAACGAAATTGGCTACTTTGCGCACCCGCACTGGTGGTGCTGTCGCTCGCCGCAGCGGGCCCGCTGCTGGTGATGTTGTTCTATTCGTTTCTGACCCCAGGCAACTATGGCGGCGTCGAATTCAAATTTTCGCTGCAGGGTTGGATGAACGTTTTTCTAGTGCGCGACATCTTTGACGATGTGCTGACTGTGGCGGACGCGCACATTTCGATTTTCTGGCGCTCGTTCAGGCTATCGATCATGACCACCCTCGCCTGCATTATCATCGGTTTTCCAACCGCATATTTCATTGCCACCCGCCCGCGTGAAAGCCGCAATATATGGTTGTTCCTGATCACCATTCCGTTTTGGACTAACCTGCTGATTCGCACCTTCGCGATCATGGAAGTGATCCGCAACAATGGCATCATCAACAACTTGCTGATGGACCTGGGCCTAATCGAACAACCGATTCAGATGCTCTATACCGATTTTGCAATCATGATTGGGATGACCTACGTCTATCTGCCGCTGATGATTTTGCCGCTCTATGCATCGATGGAAAAGCTCGATTTCCGCCTGATCGAAGCGGGCTATGACCTCTACGCCACCCGTTTAAAAGTGCTCTGGCGCGTGATCATCCCGCTGGTCAAGCCCGGCATTGTCGCCGGTTCGATTCTGGTGTTCGTGCCATCGCTCGGTGCTTACGTCACGCCGCGAGTGCTCGGTGGCGGCAAAAATTTAATGCTCGGCAATTTGATCGAACTGCAATTTGGGCAGGGCCGAAACTGGCCACTCGGAGCAGCTTTGTCGATCACCTTATTAGCGATCGTGATGGCGGCGTTATTGTTTTACGTTCGCCAGACCCAGCGCGCAGGTGCGCATCATGGCTAAATTAGGCGAGGTTAAAATAGGCGAGACTAATTTCAGCGGAATGAAATTCGGCAATGCTAGAAGGCCTTTTTCGATTTACGGGTTACCGGGTTTCCCGTCGATGGCGGTGCTCTGCTTTCTGATGTTATATGCGCCGATTTTTATTCTAGTAGTCTATTCGTTCAACGCCGGTTCTTCGCTGGCACTATGGGAGGGCTTCTCGGTCCGCTGGTATTTCGCCGCCTGGGAAAACACCAAGGTGCAAGACGCCACGCTGTTGTCACTCGGCCTCGCCCTGCAGGCCTCGCTCTACTCGACCATTCTGGCCACCATGGCCGCACTCGGCACCACCCGCACGCGGCCCTACCCGGGGCAAACCGCCGTTTACACAATGATCAACCAACCCTTGATGGTGCCCGAAATCGTCACCGCAGTGGCGCTGCTAATTTGTTTCGCAGTGATCAAACAGGCAACCGACTATCATGGCTTGGTTTATTTGGTTGCGGCACACACCGCTTTTTGCATTCCGTTTGCTTATCTACCGATTCGCGCGCGCCTGGAAGACATGGACCGCTCGCTCGAAATTGCCGCCGCTGATTTATACGCGACCCCCTGGCGCTGTTTCCATCGTGTAACGCTGCCCTTGCTCTGGCCCGGCATTCTCGCCGGAGCGATGCTGGCATTCGTAATTTCGCTCGATGACGTGGTGATCACCGAATTCGTCAAATCTGCCGGTCAAGACACTTTGCCGACTTTTATGCTGGGGCAGTTACGCCGCGTAATCACCCCCGAAATGAATGCAATAGCCAGTGCATTACTAGCTGTTTCAATAATCATGGTTTCACTGATATTCTTACTCGGTCGTAAGAAAACATGAAAGACAATAATTAAACCAAAAAGAGGAATTGAATAAGATGAAAATTTTAAGCAGAAACATTATCGGCCTGCTGGCCAGCCTGTTGGCGATATCGTTGTTTTCCGGCGCGAGTTACGCGGCCGGCGAACTGAACCTATATAACTGGGGTAACTACACCAACCCCGAACTGATCACCAAGTTCGAAAAGGCACACGACGTCAAAGTCACGGTGACCGACTACGACTCCAATGATGCCGCATTGGCCAAAATCAAAGCCGGCGGTCATGGTTTTGATATGGTAGTGCCTTCGGCCAACTACATGAAAATTTGGATCAACGAAGGCTTGTTGCTAGAAACTCGCCCCGACCAAATGTCGAACTTCAAACACGTGATGGCCGACTTTGCCAACCCCGTGTGGGACCCTAAGCGTCACTATTCTGTGCCTTGGCAATGGGGCAGTGTCGGCATGATCGTCGATACTTCCGTTTACGACGGTGACATCAATACCTCGGCACTGTTTCTCGACCCGCCGGATGAACTGAAGGGAAAAATCAACGTGCCACCGGAAATGAATGACGTCATCAGTGCGGCGATTATGTATCTCGGCGGTGACCCATGCACCACAGACAAAGCCCTGCTGCGTCAAGTGCGAGACAAACTGGTGGCGGCCAAATCGCACTGGCTCTCAATGGACTACGGCATGATAGAAAAATTTGCCGGCCGTGACGTTGCCGCATCGCTTTACTGGAACGGCGCTGGTTTTCGTTCGCGCGAAAAGAATGCCGACGTTCGCTTCGGCTATCCGCAGGAAGGCTTTGCATTATGGATGGACAGTGTTGCCGTGTTGAAAGACGCGAAGAACGCAGAAAATGCCAAGCTGTTCCAAAACTTTGTGATGCAGCCCGAAAATGCGGCATTGATCTCGGCTTTTGCACGCTATGCCAACGGCATCGAGGGTTCAGATAAATATATGCCGGCCGATATGAAAGATGCTCCGGAAATCATCATCGACCCTAAACTCGCCGGTGCGGGCAAATTCTTATTGGCCTGTTCTCCAGCGGCCACCAAGATGTATACCGCGATTTGGACCGAGCTACAGAAATAAGATCGAATCAACCCACAACTCAAGGCTACTCGGGCAGTGCTCGAGTAGCCTTTTTATTTTAGCGCAACCCGTCGACAGGCAAAGATGACAACCGAAATTGAAACGCTAGTGCTCGCCGCTGGCCAGCAAATCCCACAAGACGACTGGGACCGCGCACCGTGGAACCGTTGGACCTTTCAAAATATACGTGAGATTTTACCAACCACCGAAGTCTGGCGTGGCGAGGGCCCCGTGTGGGACCTACCCTACCGACTGACCGACCTCGGTGGCATCGAGTTCGCCGCGCACGACAGCTCGACTCTCAGCGTGCAGAACTGGCTCAACACCAGCTACACCGATGGTTTTCTGGTGATGCATCGTGGTGAGATTGTGTTTGAGCAATATCAAAACGGCATGGCCGCGCGCAGCTTGCATCTTTCCCAGTCAATGGCGAAGTCAGTCACCGCCGCGGTGGCTGGCATCCTGATTGGACGAGGGTTGCTCAACCCAAGCGAACAGATTGCCCACTACTTGCCTGAACTCAAGGCTACCGCCTGGAAAGGCGCCACCTTGCAACAAGTGATGGATATGACCAGCGGGGTCGCCTACAGCGAAGATTATGAAGCGCCGAACTCGGACATCGCAATGACCGATATCGCCAGCGGCTGGAAAAAAGCGCTGCCTGGCCAAGTCGCCCCGAGCAGCGTGTGGGAGCAAATCATTAGTTTAAAAACAACCGAGCGCGAACATGGCGCACTGTTTCACTATCGCTCAATCGAAACCGATGTGCTCGCACATTGTCTTGAACGAGTGACCGAAACACGCTTGAGCGATTTGATCAGCCGTGAACTTTGGCAACCGTTAGGCTGCGAACAAAGCGCCAACTTCACCGTTGACCCCGCCGGTTACTCGCTCGCCTGTGGAGGGCTTAGCGCGAGTCTGCGAGACTATGCGCGTTTCGGCCAGATGCTGCTGCAACGCGGCGATCTCGCGGGTCATCAAATTGTCCCCGCCGCATGGATCGACGACATCCACAACGCCGACCCCAATCTGTTCGGTGAACCTTACACATTTGCCTCGCCCAACGGCGCTTACCGCAACCAGTTCTGGATTGACGACGTCAATCGAAGTGCCTTCATGGCACGCGGGGTTTTCGGTCAATTAATCTACGTCGACCCAGACTCACAAATGGTAGTGGTCAAACTATCGACCTGGCCAGAGTTCGTTTCAGTGCAACGTCTGCGCACCAAACTCAACGCGATTCACGCAATCGCCGCAGTCCTAAACGCCTAGCACACAAAGTGGGACAGTATACCTATTAAGGCGTTTTCACCTTAATAGGTATACTGTCCCACTTATCATTTATAACCCCGCATGACAGGCTTTCACACACTCATCGCAATCCTGATCAATTTGGTTTGGGGCTCGATGTTCATTGCTGCCGCGATTGGTTTGGAAGAATTCCCACCGGTGTTTTTTACAGGCATTCGATTCATCCTCTTGATGGTGCTGCTGGCGGGCTTCATTCGCGTGCCGAAAGAACTGTGTTGGCCACTAGCGCGCATCGGTCTGTTGATGGGGGCTGGCATGTATCTAACGCTTTACATCGCGATTGCTATGGCCGAAAACACCTCATCGATCGCTGTTTTCAGCAAGCTCGAAGTGCCGTTTGCGCTGTTGTTCAGTGTTTGGTTGCTGGGCGAGCGCATCGGCATCAAACGAATTACCGGCATCGGCATCGCGATGCTAGGTGCGATGCTGATCAGTTTTGACCCCGCCGCCCTCAATGATTTGCCCGCCCTATTCTGGATAGCCGTGTCGAGCGCGTTCTCAGCTCTCGGAATGATTTACATAAGACGTCTAGGGAAAATTCATCCGCTGACCATAGCAGCCTGGGTGGCATTGATCGGCGGGCCAATCTTAATGGTCACCTCGCTGATCTTTGAGCAAGATCACCTCGCCGTCATTGCAGCCGCCTCACCCACCGGTTGGGGCGCACTGCTATACACCGCGATCATGAGCTCGGTAATCGCCCATTCGGGGATGTCGTTCTTGCTTCAGCGCTATCCGGTCAGCATGGTGACGCCATTCACCCTGCTGTCACCGATCTTTGCGGTGATTGGCGGGCTTTGGTTGTTGGATGATGTTTTAACCACCGGCCTGATCTTCGGCGGCAGCTTGATTTTGCTAGGCGTCTACTGGATAAACCGGCGTAATGCGGTCGTCTCAAAACCAACGTAAGTGGGACAGTATACCTATTAAAGCGTTTTCACCTTAATAGGTATACTGTCCC
>CBDTWQ010000051.1:0-9850 GCA_965364115.1 uncultured Gammaproteobacteria bacterium
GTTGTTACTGTCCCCGCAAAGAGATTGAGTGATTGCTCGATCACCTGATTAGGGTGTTGTCGCGGATTTCTTCAAGCTTGGATTCGAGCTTGTCTATCTCGCTGCGGAAAAACTCGGCGCGCGGGGATAAGGGGTCGTTGAAGGTCAGGTTATCTAAATTGCTGGCGACAGCCTTCATCATTTTGACAATCTTGATTTCATCGACCGTCAAAGTAAAATTTCTTAAGTTGTCACTCATAATTGCACTACCTGTTAATTAATCTTGGGTTTAAACGATTGCCCTACCCATTGATAATAGAAGTCATTGACGGTTAATCAAGTCCATTGATTCAGAGCTTTTTCGAAATCTTCGCGATCGATTTCTCGCGCACCGAGTGAATCCAAGTGCGGGGTCGCCATTTGGCAGTCAATCAATTTGAATCGATTGGACTCGGTCAGGTTTTTCAAACAGAGTTTGGAGGTGTTTGCTTCTAAGCTGAACATTGATTCGCCGAAGAAAACTTGGCCGAGCACCACGCCATATAAACCGCCTACCAATGCTTCATCGCGATAACATTCGATCGATTCGGCGAACCCTGCTGCATGCATTGCGATATAAGCATCAATCATTTGTGAATTGATCCAGGTTCCGCTCTGGTCCTTCCTTTGCGCCGCACAGGCTCGAACCACGGCTTCGAAATTGTCGTTTTGGCTGACACGGTAGCGTTGCCCGCGTGCCAGTTTGCTTAGGCTCTTACTGCAGTGAAATTCTTCTGGGTAGACCACCGTGCGTGGCGCAGGTGACCACCATAGAATGGGTTCGCCATCGCTGAACCAAGGGAAAATGCCTTGCCGATAAGCGGCCTGCAACCATTCGACGCTGAGTTTTCCACCTGCCGCCAGCAGGCCATCGGGCTCTTCTAATGCCGAATTAGTCTGAGGAAAATGCGGTGGTTCGTTTGGGTCTAGCCACTTAATCATAGGGGCGAAAGCTTGTGTCGGAAAAGATAAAACACATGATCAACCGCGTCGGTTAGGGTTCATCACTTCGAAATGGCGAATGACTCAGTAATTCATCACGATAGTTTTTGACGTAGGGCCGCTCTTGCTCAAGAAACTCTGCGATCGCCTCGCGAAACTGTGGATGACTGATCCAATGACCCGACCAAGTCAAGGTGGGTAAAAAGCCACGACTCAGCTTATGCTCGCCTTGCGCACCCGGGTCGAAGCATTGCAAACCCTCGGAGATGCAATAGTCGATGCCTTGGTAGTAGCAACTTTCGAAATGTAGGTGCCGATAGTATTCATCGCAACCCCACACTCGGCCATATAAATGCGTGTTGCTGCGGAAAAACAATGAGGCAGCCATGATCTCGCCCTTCTCACGGGCGAGTGCGACCACAACCTGTTTCGGCATCTGGTCGCCTAGATGTTGAAAGAAGCCTGCAGTTAAGGTCGCCGTTCCATGTTTGCGATGATAAATGCTGGCATAGAGTTGGTGCACCCGCAGCCAGTCCGCTGGGCTCAGCTCATCGCCGGAATGCATCTGAACACTCAAGCCGCTTTTGATGACCGAGTTGCGCTCTTTACGAATGTTTTTACGTTTGCGCGAGCTCAGTTTCGCAAGGAAATCGTCGAAATCTTGATATTGGTTGTTTTGCCAGTGAAATTGCACATCGCAGCGCTGATCTAGCCCGTCATTCTGAAAGGAATCGAGGGTTTGTTTGTCGGCGAAAAGTAAATGCCAAGAACTCAAGCCCTGTTGCTCACAGAATTCTTGAATAGACTGATAGAGAAGTTTCTTGAGCACATGTTGCTCGGCTAGTTGCGGCACTTCATGCTGATTAATTAGAAAACGCTCGCCCGTTGCCGGAGTGTAAGGGATCGCGCTGACCAGTTTCGGATAGTAGGGCACGCCGCTGCGTTGATAAGCATTCGACCAAGCATGATCAAAAACCAATTCACCATAGGAGTTTGACTTGAGGTAGCAAGGAATGGCCGCCACCAGCTGTTGTTTTCGGTGGACTAGGAAATGCACCCCTTGCCAGCCGAACGGTTCAAGGCATTGGTGTTGTTCTAGACCAAGCAAAAATTGGTGGCGACTGAACGGATAATGTTGATCACCCAGTTGATTCCAAGCCTCGGCCGAAACGTTTTGAAATGATTCGGTGATGCTTACCTTGAGGGCGTCATCGGTCATTCAGTTTGGGTCCTGAGCAACACAGCGCTTAGTAGGCCTGCGCTATGATCGACTGCTCGATAATGCACCAACGCATCATCAAGCCATTTGATTTTGGTCTTCGAGGCGACAATTTATTTGCTCGACCAGATGGTCGATACCATAGGTTTGGCATTGGATCGCGAAATTTATTGCGAGTCTTGCGCGTCTAAATATTTTTCCGCATCGAGTGCCGCCATACATCCGGTGCCAGCGGAGGTTACCGCTTGCCGATAAATATGGTCCATCACATCACCTGAGGCAAAAACGCCTTCAACACTGGTTGCGGTTGCATTGCCATCGGGGCCGCCGTGAACTCGAATATAACCATCTTTCATTTCGAGTTGGTCGGTGAAAATCGCGGTATTCGGCTTGTGCCCAATGGCGATAAAAATGCCGGTTAGGTCGATCGTCTTGCGACTGTCGTCATTGACGTTTTTAATTCGCAAGCCAGTCACTCCGGAGTCATCTCCCAGCGCTTCTTCAAATGCGCTGAACCATTCTATTTTGACATTGCCGTTCTTTGCTTTTTCAAATAGTTGGCCTTGCAGTATTTTCTCAGCACGAAGTTTGTCTCGGCGATGCACCAGGGTCACTTCGGCGGCGATGTTGGAGAGATACAGTGCCTCTTCAACCGCCGTGTTGCCGCCACCGATAACGGCCACCTTCTGATCCCGAAAGAAGAAACCATCGCAGGTCGCGCAAGCCGAAATGCCTTTGCCATGGAAGGCCGTTTCCGAGGGTTCGCCGAGATACATCGCGCTGGCGCCGGTTGCGATGATCAGCGCATCACAAGTGTATTCGCCGCTATCGCCAATCAGCCGCTTGGGTGACTCGTTGAGGGCTACCGTGTTGATGTGGTCGAAGACGATTTTGGTATCAAAGCGTTCTGCATGTTGTTGCATGCGTTGCATCAGTGCGGGTCCGGTTAGTCCTGAGACATCTCCGGGCCAGTTGTCTACGTCGGTGGTGGTCATTAGTTGGCCACCGGCCTCAATCCCGGTAATCAGGGTAGGTTTCAAATTGGCGCGGGCAGCGTAAACGGCGGCGGCGTAGCCGGCGGGGCCGGAACCAAGGATGATGACGCGGCTGTGCAGGGGTTCAGACATCGATATTTCTCAAAAGCAGAGGTTAAACAGGGCCGTATGGTAATCGCAAACAGCAACAATGACTAGATTATAGCGAAGGCTTGGTTTTCAACATATTTATAGCCCTTAGCATTAAGTTTGGCCTTCTGTGGCCTATGCCTAAGACTTAAATTTAGAAATAGTCACACTTTAGAAACATATTACTGTTTGCAGGCAAAGCGCTTCATGTAAAATACCCGCTTTATTCAAAAGACTTCCCACATTGGCGCAAGCTAAATCTAAACATCGCTCAGCCGGTCAGCAAAACAGGTTGATGTTCGCCGCTCAAGTCAATCATCGGCTGCGCGAAGCTGGCATGTTGTTGTCATTAGCGCTGGCCGGTTATTTCCTCTTGGCGATGGCTAGCTACGATTCACAAGATCCGTCTTGGTCGCACAGCGGCAGCAACGCTATGATCGCTAATTTTGGTGGTACCGCTGGCGCCTGGATGGCTGATCTGTTGTTTTATATGTTCGGTGCGCTGGCTTTATTGTTGCCAATCATGCTGGTTTACAATGGTGTGCTGCTAGTTAAAACGCGCGATCTAAGCGCTGAAGACCGCTATCAAATGCTGATCATTCGGTGGAGCGGGTTTGTTCTTACGTTGATTTCAGGTTGTGCTCTGGCGAGTCTTCATTTTTCGGTCGAACCCGGCAGCATGCCATTGGATTCGGGTGGCATTCTGGGTGAAATCTCGGGTCGCTACTTTGCCATTGGGCTCGGTTTTGTTGGCGCCACGGTGATGCATTTGGCGTTATTTTTAGCGGGTTTGACGCTGTTTACTGGAATCTCCTGGTTGGTTTTGATTGATACCGTAGGCAAATTTACGCTGTGGATGCTGGATACTGCTTTATATCGTTATCACTTGCTGCGTGATCGTGCCGAGGGAAGCCGAAACCGCGGCGAACGTAAACAAGTGTTTCAGATGCAGCAAAAAAAGCAGGAGACGCGCAAGCCAATCAAAATCGAACCGACGGTAGAGGCGGTTGAGATCGGCCCGCGGGTCGAACAAGAAAGGCAGATTCCGCTTTTCCATTCGAGCGACAACCGATTTTCGACGATTCCGCCATTGTCGTTGCTCGATAAACCACGCAAAAAAGTCGCTGGGTACAGCAAGTCTGCTTTGGAGGCTATGTCACAGCAGCTTGAATTGAAATTACTCGATTTTGGGATAGAAATTCAGGTCGTATCGGTTCACCCAGGGCCGGTGATCACACGTTTCGAAATTTTGCCAGCACCCGGCGTTAAAGTGAGTCAAATTTCAAATTTATCCAAAGATCTGGCACGCTCCCTGTCGGTCATCGGGGTGCGAGTGGTTGAGATCATTCCCGGTAAGTCGGTGATGGGGTTGGAAATACCGAATGAAAACAGAGAGCTAGTTTCACTGAGCGAAATTCTGCAGTCGAAAAGTTTTGATGAATCGAGCTCGCCCTTAACCTTGGCGCTAGGCAAGGACATCAGCGGTGAAGCGATGGTGGCTGATCTGACCAAAATGCCGCATTTATTAGTCGCGGGCACCACCGGTTCGGGTAAGTCGGTGGCGATCAATGCGATGCTGCTGAGTATTTTGTATAAAGCGACTCCAGACGAGGCTCGACTAATTTTGATCGACCCGAAGATGCTAGAGCTGAATGTTTATGAGGGAATTCCTCATCTGATAACGCCAGTTGTCACCGATATGAAGGAAGCGGCCAATGCGCTGCGTTGGTGTGTTGCCGAGATGGAGCGGCGATATCGTCTGATGGCTTCGCTCGGGGTTCGCAACATAGCTGGATACAATCGCAAGGTTACGGATGCGATCGCCAACGGGAAGCCGATAAAAGATCCGTTGTTTGACGCTAAACAGCGCCTGCTCAACCCTGGCGCAGAGCCGGATGATCTCAAAACTTTGCCCTATATCGTGGTGGTGGTCGATGAATTTGCCGACATGATCATGGTCGTCGGCAAGAAAGTTGAAGAATTAATTGCGCGGTTAGCGCAGAAGGCGAGAGCCTCGGGGATTCATCTGTTGCTCGCTACCCAGCGCCCGTCGGTTGATGTAATCACCGGCTTAATCAAATCCAATATTCCAACTCGGATCGCCTTTCAAGTGTCATCAAAGATCGATTCTCGCACCATTCTTGATCAGATGGGTGCTGAGACTCTGTTGGGCCACGGCGATATGTTGTATTTGCCGCCAGGCACCAGCGTGCCCGAGCGGGTGCATGGCGCTTTCGTTGATGACCATGAGGTTCACGCGGTTATTAGAGAGCTCAGGAAATCGGGTGGACCCAACTACATCGCTAATGTCCTCGAAGAGCAGACATCCGCGTTGCTGCCGGGCGAAGGCGCGCGTGACTCCAGCGGTGATGAGGCAGATCCTTTATATGATGAGGCGGTTGCAGTGGTCACAGAAACGCGTAAGGCGTCGATATCCTATGTTCAGCGTCGCTTGAAAATCGGTTATAACCGTGCAGCGCGGATGATTGAAGAAATGGAGGCTTCGGGCGTTGTCTCGATGGTGCAATCCAACGGTAGTCGTGAAGTGCTTGCGCCACCACCACCTTCGGCCGAGTAATTGAGGTTTTCTAAGCATGCGGTTTGATAAATTTGTTGCAGCAGGTGCTGGCCCAAGCGTCAAAACTTGGCGGGGCACTTTGCTTGATCAACAACGAGGTAATCAGCAAGCATGGCGGCTTTCGTCGTTTTGGCTGGTTATCTTAACTCTTTTAATAGCCGCTCCGGCCTTCGCCGATGATGCAGAATTGCGTTTGCAGAAAGCGTTAAAAAATATGGATAACCTGAGCGCGGATTTCAAGCAGACTCAGCTCGATGAAGACAAAAATGTGATCCAGCAAAGTTTGGGTAATCTGGCGTTGCAGCGCCCTGGACGGTTTGCCTGGATCTACACTGAACCCTATGAGCAGCACATCATTGCCGACGGTAATGAATTGTGGGTTTATGATGTCGATCTAGATCAAGCAACGGTGAAACCAATGGACGCGGGTTTGGCCGCCGCACCGATTATGATTCTAATGAAACAAGCGGATGTCAGCGATCAGTTCATCGTCAGCGAAGTGGGTCAGCGTAAATTCCTTTATTGGGTTGAATTAGAGCCTGAGGGCGTTGACAGTGACGGTGACCTTGGATATTCACACATATATCTGGGCCTTGAAGGTGACAACATAAAAGCGATGGAATTACGTGATCAATTCGGTGGCAGCACACAAATTGTGTTTGAGAATGTGCGCACAGGGGTGGTCCATAACCCCGCTATATTCAAATTCGTGCCGCCGAAAGGGGTCGATGTTTACGGTGCCGGTGACTAAGGTTTCCGTGATTAAAGTTTCTGCCGCATCAAACCGAAGCGGTTGGTTGCGCGCCTAGGCTGGCACGTCTAACCCAGCAAATCTAACCCAGCAAATCTAACCTAGAACAATAAGGGATTCTGGCTTTGAGCGAATTGTTCAACCACCGCAACAGCTATCAGCCTTTGGCGGATAGAATGCGTCCACGTCGGCTAGACGAGATCTTCGGGCAATCTCATTTATTGCAAGCTGATAAACCACTTCGCCAGGCAATTGAATCAAATAAGCTGCATTCAATGATTCTATGGGGCCCACCGGGCACCGGCAAAACAACCATAGCAAGGCTCATTGCGGAATATTCAAATGCGCGATTTATAACCTTGTCGGCGGTGCTGGCTGGAGTTAAAGATATTCGAGCGGCGATAGCCGAGGCCAGCCAAAGCAGCGAAATGACGGTCTTGTTTATTGACGAAGTTCATCGTTTCAATAAATCGCAACAAGACGCGTTTTTGCCACACATCGAAGACGGCACTATTTTATTTGTCGGTGCGACCACCGAAAACCCGTCGTTTGAGCTTAATAACGCATTGTTATCGCGAACTCGAACCTACATTCTAAAATCATTGTCGATCGATGAAATCAAGCAAGTCATTCAACGCGGATTAAGCGATGTTGAAGTTGGCCTTGGCCAACGTCAATTGTCAATTGACGACGAAGCATTGCAGAAACTGGCCGTCTCGGTTGACGGTGATGCACGGCGCGCATTGACTTATCTTGAAGTAATTGGCGATTTGATCGACGGCAATCAAATTAGCCTTGAGCAGGTTGAAACGGTCACCCATCAGAGTTTGCGTCGCTTCGATAAAGGCGGTGATTTATTTTACGAACAAATTTCAGCCTTACATAAATCGGTGCGGGGCTCTGACCCTGATGCGGCGCTCTATTGGTTTTGTCGAATGATCGATGGTGGTTGTGACGTCCATTATCTCGCTAGACGGATCATTCGAATGGCGATCGAAGACATCGGCTTGGCAGACCCACGTGGGCTAGAACTGAGTTTGCAGGGCTGGCAAACCTTCGAAAGACTCGGCAGCCCTGAAGGTGAGCTTGCGATCGCCCAAGCAGTGGTGTATCTAGCTTGTGCCGCCAAAAGCAACGCGATTTATAAAGCTTATGGCGCGGCCTTAAAAGATGCCGCTGCATCCGGCAGCCTTGATGTGCCAATGCACTTGCGCAACGCATCAAACCAATTTATGAAGCAGCAAGGTTACGGCAAAGACTATCGCTATGCACACGACGAAACCGATGGCTTTGCAGACGGTGAAAGCTACTTCCCTGAAGATTTCACGCCGCGCCAATATTATCAGCCGGTGGAACGAGGCCTGGAAATCAAAATAGGGGAAAAACTCGCGGGTTTGCGTCAACGAAACCAACAGGAAAAATCATGAATTTACCCTTCTCACCAGCCTGCGAAGAGAATAAGTCAGTTATTCTGGAAGCAATTAAGCCAATGCTGCAAGGTGAGGTGTTAGAACTTGGCAGTGGCACCGGCCAGCACGCGGTTTACTTTGCTAGCCAAAACCCAAAGGTGGTTTGGCAGACATCGGAATTAGTCGAGCACATAGCGCCACTCAAAGCTCGTCTTGAATCTTCTGAACTTGCCAACTTGCCACCGCCTATAGCGCTTGACGCGTTGGGGAGTTGGCCCAATCGAGAGTTTGATTTTATTTTCAGCGCGAATTGTTTTCACATCATGAATCATTCGATGGTTGAGGCCAGTGTTGCTGGCATCGCCAGTTGCCTGCGAGCTGGCGGCATGTTTGCGGTCTATGGGCCATTTAATTATGCGGGTGAATATACTTCAGCCAGCAATGCTGAGTTTGATCAATGGCTAATAGCGAGAAACTCGGGCAGCGGCATCAAACACTTCGAATGGTTGAATGAGCTCGCCGAACAGGCCAATTTAGGGTTGTTAGATGATATCGCTATGCCCGCTGCCAATCGCACGATAATCTGGCAAAAACGAACTTTATAGCCCATAGTTAGGACTAACAAAGCAATCTTCTCGAGTAGTTCGAATATGTTTAATTTTCAGCGCGCCATTCTCGCCAGCTTTCTTACGCTACTGGTTCTAAACCCTGTTTTAGCGGCCGATGGAGACGACCTCAGTAATCAAGAACTGCTGCGATTACTAAAACTTAGGTTGGGCACTGAGGATATAGCACCGGCACGTGAGACGCGAGCAGAAGGCGTTTATCAAACTCGCTTCGGTAATAAATTTGCATACCTAATTGACGGAGGACGCTATGTCTTCATCGGCGATATGGTTGATTTGGAGAGTTCAGAAAACCTAACCGAATTGAGTCGCCGCGACTTCATTGTCGAGCAGCTCGCCAGCTTTAGTGAAGATCAAATGATTATCTTTCCTGCCGAAAAGAAAGAGCTGGCGGTGTTAAACGTTTTTACCGACACCAGTTGTGGTTATTGTCAAAAGCTCCACGAAGAAGTTGGCTACCTCCAAGCCGCGGGCATATCGGTTCATTATTTGCCTTACCCACGCGGTGGGAGTCGCGGACCGGGCTATAGTGATCTGCGCAAAGTCTGGTGTGCTGAAGACCAGCTTGAAGCGATGAGCATTGCTAAGCGCGCATCATCCGGCAAACTCTCTAAGGACAGTTCCTGTGTGATGGCATCGGCTGTCGATCAAGGTTATGAACTGGGTAATCGAATAGGAGTTGCGGGAACGCCAGCGCTTTACGATTCTAAAGGCGGTATGTTCAACGGTTATGTACCTTATAAGCAATTGATCCCCCAGCTTTTGAGCCGCTAGACCTATAGGTTCAACCCTCAGAATTACCTAAGTGGAATTACTAGTCCTCTTTCAATGACTAGTGATGCCGCAGCTATAGTTGTCTCGCCGCTCGTCTCGCAAGAGCGTATTTCAAACCGTCAGTATCTCTATTTTTTGATAAACGAATTTTAATTCGCTCATTTTAGTGCACTAATTTGCGCGCGCGAAATTGACTAGGGCAATTGCCTCATTCGGTTTAACACTGGCACTGATATGCTTACAATCGATGGCAACAGGACGATTATCATCAGTGATTATTTGAATTGAATTAGCTAGTTCTGCGGCAAAGTTTGTTTTTGCGTTTGATCCATGATCTCTATGTTAGAATGCTTTGTATCAACGCTTATCTAGTGTGAACTCAAATGCCTGAAGCCGAGCTGCCAGACAG
>CBDTWQ010000052.1:0-9773 GCA_965364115.1 uncultured Gammaproteobacteria bacterium
AAATTCTAGATTTGAGCCGAATCGAAGTGGGTGAAGTGGACCTATTGCTTGAACCGGTATCGCTGCGCCAAGTAATAGTCGACAGTGTCGCCTGGGTCGAGCCGCTGGCGCAGAACCGAAAAATTACGATCGAGTTTGACCCTCAAGAAGTTAAAGGCATGACCGTAATGGCCGATTCGATTCGCCTGAAACAAGTGTTTTTGAACTTACTTTCCAATGCGGTTAAGTACAATCGTGAGGGTGGCCGGGTGATGATTCGTTGTGAAACGGAGAAAGCATCGCAATTGCGAATTGGAGTTGAAGACACCGGCCCTGGAATTTCAAAAGAGAAGCTCAGAGAGCTATTTCAACCATTTAATCGATTGGGTGCTGAATTTAGTGGGATCGAAGGATCAGGCATCGGTTTGGTCATCACTAGACAGTTAGTCAAACTGATGGACGGCGCGCTCGAGATCGAGAGCGAAGTCGATAAAGGCAGCATTTTTTGGGTCACACTCAAGCCGGTGAAACAAGTTTCAAAGGATCTCGACCTGTCGGCTGAGGCACAAAATGATTTCGATCAAGAGCTCGATAGCAGTTGTCAGATACTGGTTGCCGAAGACAATCCGGTGAACCGAGAGTTACTCTCCGCGCAGTTGAGCATGTTGGGGTTTAGCGCTGATTTTGTCGACAACGGGGAGCAGGCTTGGGGCCGATGGAAGCAAGTTAATTATAATCTGTTGCTGACCGACATTCGAATGCCTGGGATGGATGGCTATGACCTCATCCGCCAAATCAGAGAACGAGATGAAGCACAATCGACTCGTTCAACGGTGATTGCTATCACCGCTAATGCGTTAGAACCCGACATCAAAAAATGCTATGCGGCTGGCGTCGATGAAGTGATCTCGAAACCGGTTGAGTTAGAGAGGTTGCGCCAAGCTCTGCAGAAATGGGTCCCTAAGCTCGATAGTGACGTTGATAAAAAGAACGCAGGCGTCGCTGACGCAGCGGTGGCCAATGGTGCTCTGGATCTCAACGTGTTAGTGCAAGCGACCGGCAATAACACTGATCTGCATCGACGGCTGTTAGAAACGTTTATGGACAGCCTGCCCGAGAGCACTTCCGAAATCGAACAAGCCTTCGCGTGGAAAAACGAGCAGCGAATCGCCGATCAAGGACACAAGTTGAAGTCATCGTCACGCAGCCTTGGCGCCGTTGGCTTGGCCGACATTTGTGAACAACTTGAGCATACGGCCCTCAAGGCCGATTGGTCTGAGATCGAGAGTTTAATGCCGAGGTTGGAGGTCGAAGTGAGCCAGGTCAGAGCCGAAATTGACCGGTTGTTTAATGACGGTGCTGGGTCGCAAGAACTGGATCAGTTGGCTGCTGCTTCGGGGGAACTGGAGGAAGAGATTATCCCCTCAAACGTTCGGGTGTTGTTGGTTGACGATGATTACATTATGCATCGCGTCACCACCGTGATTCTCGAGGACTTGGGAATTTCGGCGATCAAAAGTGCCAATTCGGGCAGCGAAGCGCTGAAGTTAGTTAAGAAGCGAGGCGACTCCTTTGACCTAGTGATATGCGATTTAAATATGCCGGGGATGGACGGCGTCGAGTTCATTCGGCACCTTGCCAAGCTCAAGTTTGAAGGCTCGTTGATTATGACCAGCGGCGAAAATTTGCGTATTTTGCGAACCGTCGAGAAACTCGCAATCGAACATGATTTACACATCATTGGCATCATGGAAAAGCCCCCGTCACCGGTCAAAATCCGTGCCTTGCTCGAGATGATGGATCAAATCAGGCAAGAAGGAACAATGCTCCAGTTGGACGCATTCACTTTGAAAGATTTGAAAAAAGCGATTAAAGGTGGTGATGAACTCGATACCCACTTTCAACCGAAAATTGATATCAAAACGGGTAAAGTGGTTGGCTTGGAGGCCTTGGTGCGTTGGAATCATGCTGGCAAGGGGTTAATCAAACCCAACAACTTCATTGCAATGGCTGAAGAGAATGGACTGATTGAAGGGATGACTAATTTGGTTTGTAAGAAAGTGATCGGCTATGCCAAGCGACTTCAGGAAATGGAGATCGATCTGAACATCGCGGTTAATCTGTCGGTCGATACTCTCACTGATTTAGACTGGCCCGATCATATGGCCAAGCTGCTCGATGATTCCGGGTTGAAACGCTCCAGCCTTTCATTTGAAATTACCGAAAGTCGTTTGATGGAGCATCTGTCGGTGGCGCTCGATATTCTCAGCCGCCTATCGTTGAAAGGTTTTAAACTGTCTATCGATGATTTTGGCACTGGCTATTCGTCGCTGGAGCAGCTGCAACGAATTCCATTTTCAGAATTTAAGATTGATCGTGCATTGGTTCATGGTGTCGCCGACGAAGCGGCGGCCCGGGTGATTTTAGAATCGAGCGTGCTGCTCGCCAAGAAACTGGATATGAACGTGGTCGCCGAAGGGGTCGAGAACCAAAAAGACTGGGACTTCGCCGCCGAGATGGGTTGTGACCAGGTTCAGGGCTACCACGTATCGCGACCGCTTGCCTTCGACCAATTGATTAAGTGGATGGATGACTGGAACAAGCGTAGTCACTAATTTCTTAGCGCTAGATTACCGCAGTGACGGTTCAATTTGATCGCTGTCCCCAAGCAAAAATAACTTCCGAAACAACTTGAAAATTCTTTATTGGGCCGCCATTTATAGTCTGCGGACGTTAGGTCTCTTGCAGAGTGACGCCGCTCCTATTAATTGCTTCTAACGGAGAATTTCAAATGAATACAATCGATTTAACCCCACTTTATCGCAGCAGCATTGGTTTTGACCGAATGGGCTCGTTGCTCGACAGCGCACTGCGCAGCCAAAAGGCAAGCGTCGGTTTCCCACCTTATGATATTGAATCAACCGGCGATGATCGCTATGCGATCACCTTGGCGGTTGCTGGCTTTGAAGAAAGCGAGCTTGATATTCAGGTTGAGAAGGGCGTGCTGCGAGTACGCGGCAAGAAAGACGATGATGGAGATGAAAAGAGTTATCTTTATCGTGGGATTGCCAACCGCAGTTTCGAGCGCAAGTTTAGCCTGGCCGATCATGTTGAAGTCCACGGAGCCGATCTCAAGAATGGTCTGTTGACAGTGGGCTTGATCCGAGAGGTTCCAGAGGCGATGAAGCCTCGGTCAATCTCAATTGGTGCTGGTGGCAACGCGCTTGAGCACCAGGAAAAGTCTGAAATGGCGGCCTAGCCAAGCCTTAAACTAACGTCGGTGTCGAGTTAATCGGTCCGGCGTTTTTTTGCTTGAAGAGGGTTGAAAACAGTCGAAACGATGGTTGATGCCAGCAAGGTGATGCTATTAAATTCTAATGCTCGCGAACTCATCTGACGGTATCTGGCTAGATCCGATTGGTTTTGTTGGCGATGGTAGGGAGGGGTTTTTCAAGATATAAATTGGCCAGTATTAAATCGACGAGACTTCAATTGGTGAGGCCTAAATTTTCGAGATCTATTTTTTCGAGGTCAAAAATTGTTTGGTAGCGGGAGGGGGACTTGAACCCCCACTCTGTTGCCAGAACTGGATTTTGAATCCAGCGTGTCTACCAATTCCACCATCCCGCCGACGTGGGTCGCATTCTAATTCAAAACTTTTCTAAGTAATAGCCCAGACGGTATGATACCGCCTTTGAATTTTCGGCTTGACCATGCAGCTCAGCGATTTCGACTACTCTTTGCCCGAACGGCTAATTGCCCAGCATCCGCTGGCCGAACGATCAGCCTCTCGCCTAATGACGATCGATCCACTTGCGGAGACGATTGAAGATGAACACTTCACCGACCTAATCGAACACATTGATCTCGGAGATTTACTGATTTTCAACAACACCCGAGTGATTCCAGCACGGCTGATGGGGCGCAAGGAGACTGGCGGAAAGATTGAAGTGATGATTGAACGAGTGCTCAATGACTCGACCCTACTCGCGCATATTCGCGCCAGTAAGTCGCCACGGCCCGGCACTCGGTTGATTCTCGAAGAGTCGATTCATTGTTCGATGAACGCTCGTCAGGGTGATCTGTTCGAGCTGGTTCAAAACGACCAGCCTTGGTTGGAGTTGCTGGAGCGTTTTGGTCGGATGCCATTGCCGCCTTATATCAAAAGGCAAGACATCGACACTGATCGCGAACGTTATCAAACGGTTTATGCCTCTGAACCCGGCGCGGTCGCGGCACCGACCGCCGGTCTTCATTTCGAACAAGACACCATCGCTCGGCTGAAAGCTAAGGGTGTGCGGGTCGAACAGGTCACCTTGCATGTCGGTGCGGGCACCTTTCAACCGGTGCGCGATGAGATTGAATCGCATCTAATGCATGCTGAGTTGGTTGAGGTCTCGCCAGCAGTCTGTGAGGCAATTGGCGACACCAAGGCCCGCGGTGGTCGGGTGATTGCCGTCGGAACCACCGTGGTTCGCAGCCTTGAATCTGCATTCCAACAGGGTAAGCTCGGCGCGTTTAACGGTGAGTCTCGGCTTTTCATCAAACCTGGCTTTGAATTCAAGGTGGTGGATGCAATGCTGACCAATTTTCATTTACCGCGGTCAACCTTATTAATGTTGGTCAGCGCTTTTGCAGGCACCGATTTGATTCAGCGAGCCTATGCGCAGGCAGTCGAGCGGGAGTACCGTTTTTTTAGTTACGGAGATGCGATGTTTTTGACCCATAAGATAGGAGCGGATGTTTGATGAAATTCTCGCTCAACCAGACAGACGGACTAGCACGCCGAGGGCAAATGCAATTTGCACGCGGCGCGGTTGAGACGCCCGCGTTTATGCCAGTTGGAACTTATGGCACGGTGAAAGCGATGACCCCGGAAGAACTGGTCGAAACCGGTGCCCAAATCATTTTGGGCAACACTTTTCATCTGATGCTGAGGCCCGGCACTGAGGTTATAAAAAAGCACGGCGATTTGCATGATTTGACCCACTGGGAGGGTCCTATCCTGACCGATTCAGGTGGTTTTCAGGTGTTTAGCCTGGCCAAGATGCGCAAAATTGATGAACAAGGCGTGACCTTTAATTCACCGGTGGACGGCGCTCGTATCTTCTTGAGCCCCGAGGTTTCGATGCAGGTTCAGCGAGATCTTGGTTCTGATATTGTGATGTGCTTTGACGAATGCACCGCTTATCCAGCAACCCACGAGGTGGTCGCCGAATCGATGCAACTTTCGATGCGCTGGGCAAAACGCAGCAAAGCCGCCTTCGCGGATAACCCCAATGCACTGTTTGGCATCGTCCAGGGTGGCACTTTCCCGGATTTGCGGATTGAATCTGCACAGAGCCTGATAGAGATCGGATTCGACGGTTATGCGGTGGGTGGGCTCTCGGTGGGCGAACCCGCGGATGAGCGTAATGCCACGCTAGATGTCGTGTTGCCCGCATTACCGAGTGACAAACCGCGCTATTTAATGGGCGTGGGCAAGCCTGAAGATCTGGTTGAAGGTGTGGCGCGTGGCGTTGACATGTTTGATTGCGTGATTCCCACGCGAAACGCGCGAACCGGGTTTCTTTATACGCATAGCGGCATTATTCGGATTCGGAATAGTCGATACAGAGATGACGTGCAACCCTTAGACGCCGATTGCGGCTGCTACACCTGCCAACACTATTCGCGGGCCTATTTGCGCCATCTTGATAAATGTGGCGAGATCCTTGGCGCGCGCCTGAACACGATTCATAACCTGCACTATTTTCAAGACTTGATGGCTCGAATCAGAAACGCGATAGAAGCAGAGAAGTACGCAGAATTTCGAGAAGAGTTTTATCGACAGCTAGAAGTAGGCCATTAATTCCGATAGAAGTCACAAAACGAGCCTTACGGCGCTGTTAGTGCCGAACAGCCGCTTGTGGGATTGTTGGCCTAGTGTAATAATACGCGCCGCTTCGAGCTGGCAGTTGGTCAGATTCGTCGGCACCCACCAAAACCAGAGGTTGAGCGAGAATGAGTTTTTTTATAAGTGATGCGCTGGCACAGGCTGAAGGTCAACAGTCCAGCACGCTTGAGTTGATTTTGCCACTGCTGTTAATGTTTGGCATTTTCTATTTCTTGTTGATTCGCCCGCAACAGAAAAAGGCCAAAGAACATAAAAACATGGTTGAAGCCCTCGGTAAAGGCGACGAGATCATCACTAGCGGCGGTCTATTGGCCAAAATAGTCGATATTGATGACAACTTCTTGACCTGCAAGATCTCAGACAATGTGGATGTCAAGATTCAGCGTCACGCAATCACCTCGATCCTGCCTAAAGGCACGATTAAAAGCAGCTAACAGTATGGTCAATCAATACGCTCCTTGGAGATATATCCTCCTCTCAATCGTCATAGTGCTTGGTGCTATTTATGCAGCGCCCAATCTATATGGCGAAGACCCAGCGGTGCAAATTAGTCACCGCGTCAACCTAATCGACCAGGCTGAACTCAGTCAAGTGACCAGCCTGTTGCAAACTCAGGCGATTGATTATCTATCGGCTGAAGTCGATGGCAACAATATCTTGGTGAGATTTGTTAACGAAGATGCGCAGTTAAAAGCGGCTTCGCAAATTGGTGACGCGCTTTTGGCAATCGACAAACGCTATCGGATCGCACTCAACTTGGCACCGGCGACGCCAGACTGGTTGGCGGGCATTAACGCCTTGCCGATGTATCTTGGGCTCGACTTGCGCGGTGGTGTGCATTTCTTGATGGAGGTCGACATGAGTTCGGCGGTTGAGAAATCACTCAACCGGACCGCCGGCGACCTGCGTTCGTTCATGCGCGAAGAAAAGATTCGATATAAATCGGTCCAAGTTGAAGCGGGCAAGATGAAAGTTCGTTTTACCAGCGCAGAAGCGCGCGATGCAGCCCGCCTGCTGTTGGAAGAAGAATTCCGCGATTTCCTCTTCAGCGTCAGCGAAAACGATCGCGGCTGGTTTGTCAGCGTGGGTTATAGCGATATCACGTTGGAAGAAGAGCGTCGCACCGCGATTGAGCAAAACATTTCGACCCTGAAGAATCGTGTTAACGAGCTGGGTGTTGCCGAACCGGTGATTCAACGGCAGGGCAGTGATCGCGTAGTGGTTCAATTGCCGGGTGTGCAAGACACGGTGCGTGCCAAAGAGATTCTGGGTGCCACCGCAACCCTCGAATTTCGTCTAGTGCACGGAAGTCTAGCTGATTCGAGTGCGGCCGCCGCCTCGGGTAAGGCGCCGATTGGCTCACGCTTATATAAAGAGAGTAACGGCAACCCGGTGTTGTTAAAGCGAAGCGTGATTGTCACCGGTGATCAAATCATCGGCGCAGCCTCCGGCATCGACACCCAAACCGGCACCCCCAACGTGTCGATCACGATGAATGCCAAAGGCGCTGACCGAATGGTTTCGATTACGCGAGACAACATCGGCAACCAGATGGGGGTCGTGTTTATTGAAGACAAGTTCGATTTTACAGAAGTCGACGGGGTCAAGAAGCGGGTCAAGACCACCGAGACTCAAGTAATTAACGTCGCCACGATTCGAGACCAGCTGAGTAAGCGCTTTCAAATTTCCGGACTCGACAGCACCCGTGAAGCCCGTGATTTAGCTTTGTTGCTGCGTGCAGGTGCGTTGCGAGCACCGATGGTGATCATCGAAGAGCGCACGGTTGGGCCAAGCTTAGGCCAAGATAACATTGACCGCGGTTTCCTCTCGGTAGTCGTTGGTTTTGTTCTGGTGCTAGTTTTCATGGCTTTTTATTACAAGGTGTTCGGCCTAGTTGCCAACCTTGCACTAACCGCCAATTTGGTTCTAATGATCGCGATCTTGTCGCTGTTTCAAGCGACTCTCACCTTACCGGGGATTGCCGGAATTGTGCTAACCGTGGGTATGGCGGTCGATGCTAACGTTCTGATTTTCGAGAGAATTCGTGAAGAATTACGCGTAGGCAACACGCCTCAGGCCGCGATCTACGCGGGCTATGAAAAAGCATTTGGTACCATTGCGGACGCCAATATCACGACCTTTATAGCGGCCATGGTGTTGTTTGGTTTTGGCTCGGGCCCGATTCAGGGCTTTGCGGTTACCCTGATGATCGGCATCGCGTCTTCGATGTTTACCGCCATTTTTGGCACCAGGGCGGTCGTCAATCTTATTTATGGTCGTAAGCAAGTGACTCGGTTGGCAATATAAAATGGCTAAAAAATTATTTGGGAATATCAACTTCATGGCCTATCGACGGTCAACTATGATCACTTCGGCGTTGTTGCTGATGGTCTCTCTGCTTTGTTTATTTACCTTGAAACTCAATCTCGGAATTGATTTTACCGGTGGCAGCATAATTGAGGTCGGTTACGAAAACTCGGTCGAACTAGAGCCGATTCGTAATGCATTAGAGCGCAACGGTTTTGGCGACGCGATTGTTCAGCACTTTGGCAGTGCCAGTGAAGTTTTGATTCGTCTGGTGCCCGACACTGAAAAAGACAAAGCGGAACTCAGTAGTGAAATTATTGTTATTTTGCAATCGCTTAATGACGGTGAGTTCGATGTTCGGCGAGTTGATTTCGTCGGCCCACAGGTCGGCGAGGAATTAACTGAGGATGGCAGTCTGGCAGTGCTCTATTCGTTAATTGCGATCCTGATTTATGTCGCTTTTCGATTTGAGTATCGTTTTTCACTCGGCGCGGTTGCCGCGTTGGTGCACGATGTTGTGATCACGCTAGGTGTGTTCTCACTATTTCAGCTCGATTTTGATCTCAGCGTGTTGGCTGCGATTCTGGCCGTCATCGGTTACTCATTGAACGACACTATTGTTGTCTTCGACCGGGTTCGAGAGAATTTTCGTAAGATCCGTAAGCGCACCACTCTCGAGATCGTCAACACCTCGATCAATCAAACGATTTCGCGAACCTTGATGACCTCGTTCACCACCTTGCTGGTGTTGTTATCACTGTTTTTCTTGGGTGGCGAAGCCATTCATGCTTTCGCAATGGCACTGATCGTGGGTGTTCTGGTCGGAACTTACTCTTCAATCTATGTGGCAACTACCACGGCCCTGCGGCTCGGAATTAGTCGGAGTGACCTGCTATTGCCCGACAAAGAGAGCGAAGAGATGGCGCGCCCGTAATCATTGGTCATTTAGGAGAATGGAATGCAGTTAGACCACGAGTTGGTTAAAGAATTAGGTTTGTTACGCCGCTTTGCAATGGGCGGCCCAGTCGCTATGGACGTGCAGAATAACCCCGACCCAACGGTGGTCGCCGCCGCTGCCCGAATGCACGCGAAAGGGTTGATTTCGACTGTCGATGGCGGCCAGCTCACGGAAAGTGGACTCGCAGCCGCAGACTATCTGGATAAATTGCTAGGGCTACTTGACCCACCACTCGAACCCATCTAGCCAATCTGCCAGCCGAAATAGCACAATTTTAACGGGCTCAGAGCTTTCACGGACTAAAGCACTGCGTCGATCTATGGCCCAGTAAAGGCAAGCGCTATTGGTGCGTTTGCTATAGCGACGGGCTGTCAGATAGTCGGGAAGTGATTGCAAAAACGGAGAGCGATTTCAGAATGAACGTGCAGCCTGCACAGCAACGAACCCTTTCGAGGCGCTAGTAAAGCACCCTACTCGATAACAATCCGAAGTCCCCGAAATCGTCCACCCAAATACTCGATAACAAAGGAGCCGAATCAACCCTGGTACTTTTATTCAATGAAAACTGACGCTTGAATTGCTACTCCAAAACCAACGGGAGTTATCGAGTCTACCCGCTAATAGATTTCAAAG
>CBDTWQ010000053.1:0-9666 GCA_965364115.1 uncultured Gammaproteobacteria bacterium
CGTCAAGACTGCTTTTTTTGGCTCTCAGAAGCATGACTTCAAACCCTATAGAGATATTTTAAGGCAGTCGATCTGAGGCTGTTTCGAGCAGCCGCATCGAAGTTAAATCCGTTCAGCCCACAGCTCCCTTATATCTGCAAAAAAAGGTGCTAGGATTGAGAGTGGGTAAAATCTTCATCACTGTTGACCCTTCGGGCTCAATCAAATACGAATGCGGCCGATTAAGAAGACCTCGCAGCACCCACAGCGAATCGCAACTAGTGGAAAATAAGAATTAATAAGCGCTCGAAAAAAACTGGACCCACACGACACTTGGCTAGTCCGAGTAATCGTGCAAAAAAGAATTTTGCTGATTTAGTGAACACAATCAATGGCATTGTGTGGGAAGCTGACTTGGTCAATTTTGAGTTCACCTATGTCAGTCAATTTGCGCAGGAGCTGCTGGGCTATCCACTAGAAGACTGGTATCGCTCCGGCTTTTGGATGGAAATCATGCATCCAGACGACCGCGCTAGGGTGCTACAGTATTGCCAAGAATGCTTGGCAGATCGAGTAGAACGTTATGAGTGCGAATATCGGGTGATTGCCGCCGATGGGCGTGAAGTCTGGTTGCAGGATATGGCGACCATGGCGATGGAAGGGTCCGAGCCAACTTGGTTGCGCGGGATCATGATCGATATCACCAAGAGTAAGACAACGGCCTCTCAAGTCTCTTTGAGCCGTGCTCGATTCGAAGCCATTTTTCAGTCTGCCCCTGTTGGAATATTGCTGGTTGATGCCGAATCTCATCAGATTGTCGAAATGAATCAAGCCTATTGTCAGTTGGTCGGGCGCAGTCGTCAGCAGGTGATAGCGGAGGGTTGGGAGACCTATACCCATCCAGATGATTTACATCAAGAAATGAGTCATGTGATTAATTTCAATTCGGCTTCGACTGCGACTTCTAATTGTAGTTACGTCAAACGATATCTCAAACCGGATGGCCAAGAAGTCTCGGCTCGATTGCAGGCGGTGGAAATTGAGACTTCTAGTTCAGCCGAAGGCAAGCAGTACATCATTATTCTGGAAGACATCACGGAGAGACAAGAATTTGAAAACAAGATCTGGCGGCAGGCGAACTATGATCTTTTAACCGAACTGCCCAATCGTAATTTGTTTCAAGATCGCGCTTCACAGTTGATCAAGGACTACCCCCGCAATCAGCAGAAGTTTGCGGTATTAATGCTCGATCTAGACGGCTTCAAGCATGTCAATGACACAATGGGCCACGATATGGGCGACGAAATGCTGATTCAGGCATCGCAGCGGATTGAAGCCTGCATTCGTACCTCTGACACTCTGGCGCGTCTCGGTGGCGATGAATTTGTCATCGTTCTGACCAACGTTAAAGATCGGCCCGGGATTGAGACAGTTGCAAATAAGATAGCGAAAGCGATGGCCGAAGAGTTCGAATTGTTGCTGGGAGAGGCGTTCGTTTCGGCCAGCATCGGCATCACGCTATACCCGGATGATGCCGATGCTTTCGCTGATCTTCTGAAAAATGCCGATCAAGCGATGTACTTGGCGAAGAATCGAGGGCGCAATCGGCATCAGTTTTTTACTGATGAATTGCGTCAAGAGGCGCGTAAACGCGCTGATTTGGTCAGTGACTTGCGAATCGCAACCGACAACCAAGCGTTTCAGCTGCACTACCAGCCGATAATTGAGATCGCTAGTGGTAAAGTGCAAAAAGCCGAAGCTTTGATTCGCTGGCAACACGAAGAACGGGGCTGGGTAAGCCCGGTCGACTTTATTCCATTGGCCGAAGAGACCCGGCTGATTACAGAAATTGGCGATTGGGTTTTTCGCACCGCGACCGAGCAGGTCAGGCAATGGCAACAAAATTACGATAACGATTTTCAAATCAACGTTAACACCTCGCCAATGCAATTAGAGTCAGAGATTGTCAGTAATTTTCTGGGTTATATGCAAGAGGCAGGAATCGATGGCCGCAACATAGGTATCGAAATCACCGAATCGTTGTTCATGACGTCTCATCGGCAGGTGATTGAAACTTTGGAGGGTTTTCGTGACGCGGGTATAGAAGTGTCGTTAGATGACTTTGGCACCGGTTATTCGTCGTTATCCTATCTCAGAAAATTCGATATTGATTACCTGAAGATTGACCGATCTTTCGTGCAGAACTTGAGCATTGACTCCGATGATTTTGCACTCTGTGCGGCGATCATCGTGATGGCACACAGGCTCGGAATTAGAGTGGTTGCTGAAGGCATTGAGACCGAGGAGCAGCGCGATTTGTTGCGGTCTATCGATTGTGATTTTGGCCAAGGCTTTTACTATTCAAAAGCTTTGCCGGCAGAGGAATTCGAGCAACAGTTCTTGACTTGACTCGCTGATGACAACGCATTATGTTGGCCTCAGCTTGCTTTAAACTAGCATCGGTTGCGCGGTGGCTGGGTAGTCTTGCAATAAGTAACAAAGACAATCCTGACGAACTACCTCTTGGTTGCGGGTGATCATCGCCGGCATCATCGTCTGCCTGAGATAGATCCGTCCTGCCTCCACTCGAACCATCGCATCCGTAATATCAAGCCCATCTGCGTCGGTAATGCAAAGAGGACGCTCGATTTTGGTGTACCCAAAAATTTGCTCGGGGCCCAGCAAAGTGAAGTTTCGGTCTTCAAAATTTGGCTCAAACCACAGGTCGGCATTGGCATTTGGATCAAATGCGAAGCTGACATCGTCGGGAATATTGAGCATCGCGTGGGAGGCGACTAGACGAAGATTCTGAGCTTCTGTGGGCTCGTTTGAGACTTCACTCATGGTCAGCATGTCTTCGATAAAACGAGTGGCCTGCTCGATTCCAGCGGGGTCGCCTGGCACTCCGCACTCCAGCGTGACTGCGGGGCAAATGTGGTCAAACGCTTTTGTCATTAAGCCTTGGCGGTTGATCACCATGGCGACCTGGTTAAAACGCGCGGCGAGATGCTGATTCTGCGGGTTCGGGTCGGTGATGCAGGCATAGTGTGGGTTTTTGCCGGTATTGTTATGCAGGTCGATGGTCGCGAAGAGTCCGTTTTGGGGTAAAGTTTCGAACACGCTTTTGATCAAGTCAGTGGTTGTTGACGCAGCGCGCTTAGTGCTCGGCCAGCAGCGGTTATAGTCGTCCTGGTCCGCTAAAAAGCGGCGGTCCGCTTCGGCCGCTCGAACGTTGCCGACGAATAACACCAAGCTACGCGGCAAGCCCTGATTGAATTTTTTCAGCACTTGTTGGATCACCGAGAGGCCGCTGTGTTCGTTGCCATGCTGCAATATTGCAACGAACAAAACGCGGGGGTCGGTGCCTTCAAGTTGAATCAAAGTAGGTTGTGGGAAAACGCTTCGAATGTTGAGACTATTCACATCAAAAAAACCGTTCGGTAAGGCAGATATGCGATCGAGCGGTTGATTCATGCGTTAGGAGTCTGCCACAGATGCACGGGTTGGTTGGTCTGTGCTTGATCGAGATAGTCGCAGACCAGTTTGCCACTGTCAGCGTGCTGCTTCCAATGTTGTAGAATCCAGTTGGCGCCAGTAGCCTCGTTTTTAACCCGGGCTTCGATAATGTTTAACCAGCGCTCGCAATTTTTAAAACCTGCCTTCTCGAGGCCCATGCGAGCGGTGGGCAGGGCGTGTTTCAGGATAACCTCTTTAAGCTGCATTTCTTCCCCATCAATCCAATGTACGTCAGCTCGTAGCCCAAGCCGAGCTGCTCGATAAAAGTCGGATTCCAATGTTGCAAAAGGTACTTGCGTCAGTGACTCTGGATTCATTTTTAAGCCTTCAGTCAGACCCACATAAAATGCGACGTTGGCGAGTGTGTCGGCCTGAGTGGGCCCTGAAGGCGCTACTCTCAGTTCCAGTCGCAAATGATATTCGCCTTGCGAGTTGCGCCCGATGATCGGGCGAACCCACCGCCAAATGGTGCCATTGTGCAGCGACAGATGGTGCAGGTCTTCGGCCGGGGTGTCGCTTACCTCGGGCATGATTGGGCTGTAGTAAGAATTGTCTTCAAATAGCTCAAGGAATGAGGTGACATATTTTTTACCGAAATGAACCCGTGGAACGATATGATCATTCAGTTCCTGTGGATTTCGGGTGTCCACCGCTTGTTTGAAAATGCCGATGCGAGATTCCTGCCAACAGCGGGTGCCGAGCACCAATGGCGAATTTGCGGTGGCTGCTAGCACCAGCATGCTGGACCAAAGCCCTGCGTGATAGCAAGGCACGATCTCGTCAAACGGCACCTGCATGTGAATTTGCAACGAAGTGGCCAGTGCTTCCAACATCACGTCGCCTTCGTCAATTTCGAGGCTTTCTTCGCCCTTTAAAATCATTCGAACCGGCTTACCACGCATTTGCAGCAGTTGTTGGTCGAGTTGCTTGTACCGGTGCAGCTCGGTCATGTATTCGTATTTGTTCAAATGTTCCCGGGTGAGGCTAGGGAACACGCCAAATAACCCGATTCTAGTGTCCAAGGTTTGCGCCGCTTGTTCCGCCTCGCCAAATAATTGGCTCAAGTCTTTTTCGATCAATTCGAAACTGTCGGCAGTGTAGGGAAACGGATTGCCGTTGATCTCCATGTTGAAGCGCGCCAGCTCGCTGGTGAACAGCGGATTGTTGGCGGCATTGATGATGTCGGTGTTATTTCGGCTGGGTTGGCCCTTGGAGTCGGCTAAACAAAGCTCGAGCTCATAGCCGAGCACACGACTTGAGTTGTCAAACGCCTTGTTCGCAAACAGCTGTCTGACAATCTCGGTTTCCTGCTCTAGTGCCTGCTGAAAGCGGATGAAATCGTCCGCTTCGAAGTGGTTTTTTTGGATTTCTTTGCCCAAAATGACAGCCTAATTTTGATCACTATAGAGATTTGATTCTGTAACCAAACGGTATCCTTCGCAAGTAAAGTTAATCTAGCGATTTAAGTTTGTGCCAATTCAAGCTTGGCCGGATTATACTTTGTGCTTGGCTTTGAGGTTCGCATGTCGCTCATTCTACAAGTCGCCAATTTGGTGAAACGCTTTGGCTCAGTCACCGCGGTTGACGGTGTCAATTTTGAAATAAAACGGGGTTCCTGTTTTGGTTTGCTTGGCCCTAATGGTGCCGGAAAAACCACCACTATTGAAATGATGGAAGGCATTAAATCACCTGATTCCGGTGAAATTCTTTATCAGGGAGCGCCGCTGGGTAGCCAATTTAGAAATGAAGCCGGGATCATGTTTCAAACCACCGCGCTGCAGGAATTCATTACCGTGCGCGAAATCATACGGCAGTTCAGCCGATTTTATCCTGACACCCATAGCATTGAAGAATTGGCCGAGCGTTATCAATTAAATGATTTCCTGGACCAAGATACGCGGCGATTATCCGGCGGACAAAAGCAGCGACTATTGCTTGCGATGGCGTTGATCAACAAGCCTAAAATAATATTTCTGGACGAACCAACGACTGGGCTAGACCCACAATCGCGACGTAATCTGTGGCATCAGGTGCAGGCGGTTAAGGCCGCTGGGGCAACCGTCTTATTGACCACTCATTACATGGAAGAAGCCTATGAACTCTGTGACGAAATCGCGATCATGGATCACGGCAAAATTATCGCCCATGACGCCCCAGATGCTTTGCTGGCGGCACATTTTGACGATGTGGTGGTGCAATTGCATCAATCGGACCTGTCGCCCGAAGTTGGTGAACGCGAATTTCAGGCGACTTATCGTAACGAAAGCGCTCATATTTTGACTAGCGATGTAAACCATACCATCGAGCGGCTGCTGAGCTTACAGATTCCGCTCAATCGGTTGCGAATTCGGGCGCGTGATCTCGAAGACCTTTTTCTCGAATTAACCGGCAAGGAGTTGCGCGGCTGATGTGGAACCGAATCTATGCGCTGTTCGTCGCGCGAAATATTGAATTCGTTCGTGATCGTGCAGCACTGGCCTGGAGTGTGTTGTTGCCGGTGCTGATTATTTTTGTGTTTGCCTATGCGTTCACTGACGACAACCCGGAAAAATTTAAAGTAGCGACCATCAAGAGCGATGCTATCAACGTCGCGGCTCAAGTGTTTCGAGACACGCGCTTCATCAATTTTATTGAATTCGATCAAATAGAGCCTAATCTGCAAAAGGTAGAACGCCACCAAATCGATTTGCTATTCGATCCGAATACCGATCGTTATTGGATCAATCGCAGTTCGCCCAATGGTTATATTGTCGAGAAACTGTTGCTCGCCGCTTTTAGCGACTTCGCCCAAGCACCTCAAAAAATCATCGTCGAGGGTGAGGAAATTCGCTATATCGACTGGGTGATTCCAGGGGTGATCGCGATGAACATCATGTGGGGCGCCTTGTTCGGCATTGGTTACGTGATCGTGCGCTATCGAAAATTTGGCGTACTCAAGCGTTTGCAAGCAACCCCAGTGAGCGCAATGGAATTTCTAACCGCTCAGATCTTGTCAAGGCTTTGGTTGCTGGTGATGGTCAATATGGTGATCTTCATCGCGATGGACTTTGTTGTCGATTTTCGAATGCATGGCTCTTATTTCAGCCTTTTCCTAGTGTTTACCCTGGGGTGCATTAATCTGATTTGTTGCGGTTTGGTGGTCGCTGCGCGTATCTCCAGCGAGGAGGTGGCCAATGGCGTGCTCAATCTGTTTAGTTGGCCGATGATGTTCTTGTCCGGGGTTTGGTTTTCGCTTGAAGGCGCGCACCCTTGGATGCAGAAAATTGCGCTGTTGTTGCCGCTCACCCATGTCACCGATGCGGCCCGTGAAATTATGATCGATGGCGCTAGCATCGCGCAAGTTTCTGACCATCTGTTGGTGCTAGGTGTCTCAAGCGCGGTTCTGCTATTGATCGGTGCTTGGATTTTCAGGTGGGAATAAGCCACCGCTTACCGGCAGGCAGCAGTTTACGCGGAATTGCCTGCATGTTGGTCTCAGGTTTTTTTCTGAGTGTCGCCGACTCGATCACCAAATGGTTGGTGCCGCACTATCCCGCGGGTCAGATTTTGTTTGTGCAAAGTGCACTTATCGCATTGCTGGTCGCCATTTGGATGATGCAGCAGGGCCAGAACCCGTTGCGGATCGTGCGATGGCGAGCTCATCTAGGGCGGGGTTTATTGTATTCGAGCGGCGGCTTTGCGTTTGTTTATGCCTTGCTCTATCTGCCGCTCGCCGAAGTGGTGGCGATTACCTTTGCTGGGCCCTTGTTTATGACCTTGTTTGCCAAACTGTTGCTCAAGGAAACGGTCGGCGTGCATCGCTTAGGCGCAGTTGTGGTTGGTTTTATTGGTATTTTGATCGTAATTCAACCCGGCAGTTCAGTGATGCATTGGGCCGCATTGTTGCCGTTGTTGGTGGCCTTACTAGATACTTTTCGAGACTTGATAACGCGCACTTTGACCCGCGATGAGTCATCGCTGCGAATTATTTTCACCACCGCTGTGATCGTCGCGCTGGTTGGTGGGTCGACCATCTTGATGGGTTGGAAGGTGATCCGGCAAATGGATATTTTTTGGTTCGGCTTGAGTGCTTTCAGTTTTATCATTGCGCATTACTTTATGGTTGAGGCCTTTCGCCACGCGCAAGTGGTTGTGGTCGCGCCTTTTCGATATTTTTTAATTCTATGGGCGGTACTTTCTGGATTTTTGTTTTGGAATGAAATACCTGATGCCAACGTATTCCTCGGAGTTAGCGTGGTGATTTCGGCCGGTATTTACATTGCCTGGCGCGAAGCCAAATTGAGCCGGCAAATGAAAACCACTGCCACCCCGTAACTGAGTTTGATATAAAATAGTTAGATTGGCCTTTTGGGAGCATCTTCATGACTGTCATCAAGCAAGACGATTTGATCACCAGCATCGCTGACGCGCTGCAATATATCTCCTACTATCACCCGGTCGATTTCATCCAAGCGATGGGCCAAGCTTATCAGCGCGAACAAAATCCGGCGGCGCGAGACGCGATTGCTCAGATCTTGATCAACTCGCGGATGTGCGCGATGGGGCATCGACCGATCTGTCAGGATACCGGCATTGTCACGGTGTTTCTGAAAGTTGGAATGAAGGTGCAATGGGAGGCCGATATGTCGGTGACCGAAATGTGCAACGAGGGCATTCGGCGGGCTTATCTGCTTCCCGATAATTTACTCCGCGCCTCGATTCTGGATGACCCTGATGGCGCGCGGCGTAATACTAACGACAACACCCCTGGGGTGATCCATTACGAGATTGTTGCCGGTGACAAGGTTGAAGTTAACGTCGCTGCTAAAGGCGGCGGGTCAGAAGCCAAATCAAAATTCATCATGCTCAATCCGTCAGATTCGGTGGTCGATTGGGTGTTGAGCGTGATACCTCAAATGGGTGCGGGTTGGTGTCCGCCCGGAATGCTGGGAATCGGCATTGGTGGCACCGCCGAGAAGGCGATGATTCTCGCCAAAGAGGCTTTGCTAGAACCGATTGATATTCAGGAATTGCGCGCACGCGGTGCTAAAACGCGCGCTGAAGAATTGCGCCTAGAACTGTTCGATAAAGTGAATCGGCTTGGTATAGGTGCGCAAGGTTTGGGTGGTTTAACCACGGTGATGGATGTCAAAGTCAAAGACTTTCCAACCCATGCGGCGAACAAAGCGGTGGCGATCATTCCTAACTGCGCGGCCACTCGTCACACTCATTTCAGCTTGGACGGCAATGGCCCTGCAGAGCTGGTTCCGCCAAAGCTTGAAGACTGGCCCGAGGTGACTCGCGAAGTCGGCGACAACGTGCGACGCGTCAATCTAGACACGATCACCCGCGACGATGTCAAAGCCTGGAAGCCTGGCGATACCTTGCTGTTGTCTGGCAAGATGCTGACCGGCCGTGACGCCGCACACAAAAGAATGATTGATATGCTCGACCGAGGCGAAACTCTGCCGGTGGATTTGAATGGCCGGTTTATCTATTACGTCGGCCCGGTTGATCCTATTCGTGATGAAGTGGTTGGCCCGGCTGGCCCCACCACAGCCACGCGAATGGATAAGTTCACTCGGATCATGCTCGAACGCACCGGGCTGCTCGGGATGATCGGCAAAGCCGAGCGTGGCCCTACCGCAATTGAGGCCATTCGAGACTATGCCGCGGTTTACTTAATGGCAGTCGGTGGTGCCGCCTACCTGGTGTCGCAAGCGATCAAAGCGTCGAAGGTGGTTGCCTTTCCTGAATTGGGAATGGAAGCGGTCTACGAATTTGAACTTGAAGACATGCCGGTCACGGTCGCGGTTGATCACCTCGGGGAATCGGTGCATCAAACCGGGCCGCGTATCTGGGCTGAAAAAATCAGCCAACAGGTCGTCAACTTCGATCTTTAGCGACGATAAACGCGCGCTAGAGCCCAGACTTCGACATATTCCACGCCCGCGCGATGCAGCAGTTTGCTAATTTCGCTGACCGTCGAGCCAGTGGTGACAATGTCATCAACTAGCGCAACATGGCGATATCTTTCTTTTGGCGAATAGGCGAAAGCACCTTGCACGTTGATGCCGCGTAGATTGGCACTAAGCCCCGATTGGCTCTCTGTCTGGCTTTGCCGGGTCAAAGCTTGTCGGTCGAGCGGGATCTCAAATTCAGTTGACCAGTGGGTGGCTATTTCTAGTGCCT
>CBDTWQ010000054.1:0-9631 GCA_965364115.1 uncultured Gammaproteobacteria bacterium
TATCCTTCGCCGAGGCACAGGTGAAGTTGGGCGATCTTGAAAGCGAACGCAAGCAACTAAATCAGATCAAGTTGGCTCTGGAAGCAGACCTCACTCGAGCTCGCAAAGAGGCCGAGGCGGCGCTTTTAGCTGAACAGAAGTCGAGGCAATCGCTGGAGCAAGCCCTGCTATCAGAACAACAATCGCGAAAGGCGACTGAAGTGTCGTTAGCAGCTGAACAAAAAGCGCGGGATGCAATCGAAGTAGATCTTTCAACCGAACGCAAAGCTCGAGATGCAATCGCGGAGGACTTGTCCGCTGAGCGAAAAGCGCGAGATGCAATCGAAGACGACCTCTCAGACGAACGTGACGCCCGCGAATCGATTGAAGACGATCTCTCAACTGAACGCAAAGCCCGCGAAGCAGTAGAGAACGAACTTTCGACCGAGCGCGTCGTTTTGAGCCAAACCAAGCACGAGCTTGGCGAGCTGGCATCCAGCCAAAAAGGCTTTAAGCAATTGCTTGAACAGGCTCAAGGCAAACGCCAAAATTTGCTGGGACAAATCCAACAAGTGAATCAGGACGTGGCTGGCAAAGAAAATGAGCTAAGTTCATCGCTGAAAGACATGGCAAAACTCAATCGGGAACTTGCCGATGCGAACCAAGACCGTAATCGCCTCGAATCACGAATTAAAGAATTAAATGCGAAGCAGAATGAAGAGGCAAAACAGTTTGCCGAATTAAAACAAAAGCTGGAGACCGATTTAAACGAAAGCCGAGTTAAAATAACCCAATTGAAAAACCGCATGACGGTGATCAGCGTGACCAGCGAAGTTCTGTTTGGATCTGGATCAGCGGACATCAAACCGGCAGGGCAAAAAGTGCTGACGCTGATCGCATCAGTGCTCAATACTTACCCCGATCGCTTGGTCAGCATTGACGGTCACACCGATAACATTCCGGTTAAAAGAGGCTCATTTTACAAATCGAACTGGCAGCTTTCGGCGGCCCGCGCGCTAGCCGCCGCTGAGATACTTCAGCAAGGTAACTTAGTCGTGCCAAAACGCATGCGGATCGTAGGGCATGGCCAATATCGCCCTATCGCGAGCAATCGCAGCCACAAAGGGCGTCAACTAAACCGACGAATCGAAATCCGCTTACTGCCCTCCGAAGACAAGACATAAAGAGAAAACATAAAGCCTCAATAGCCTCCCACTGATTGGCTGCGATGATCAATTAACCTCGCATAAGGATGCTGTTTGAGCATCCGGATAAACCGAGCCAGTCGCGCGACTCCAACCTAGGTTCGCTCGGAATCAAGAAGTCATCACCTACCACTGTTTGTTCGAGAGCATTAAAACGGTGATCGATCCAGTTTCTAACCCTATTAGCTAAGACGTCACAGACGATTGGTTAATCGCCGGCATATAAGATTAACCCAAACAAACCGCGAACCCTGCCAGATTTGCCGATAAAACGGTTGATTTTGACGATTAAGGCCGCTAAGGTCTTTCGCCACCAGAGGTCTGGGACTATCGTAAGAACAACCTACTTCCCGGCCAATAATTTAGATAAATATCCTCAATGCAGCCAGGAATTTCACAAAATGTCGAATGAGAGTCAACCAGGCATCGCGCCACATTAATGCAAATAGGTGACCAGGTGTATTACCAATATACCGACAAAAATGGTACGGCTATTAAATCGGCGGCCATCGTTCTTGATACAAGGCCTGATGGCGTTTTTATTCGGGTGGGACGGTTTGACCTGCAACGCAGTCAATTCACTAGCTTCGAATCGGTGGTCGCCGAGCAAACCTTGTCACCGCGCTCGGTTCCCTGCAGCCACGAAGAAGACCTGAAAAACCCAGCATGAACACCACCCTCGGCGCTATTGCGCCTATTTTTCTGATCATCATCACCGGCTATCTGCTCTGTCGTTTTCGAGTTGTTGGAGAATCAGTGTGGTCGGCGATCGAACACATTTGCTTTTATCTGCTGCTGCCTTTCTTGATCATTCGCACCTTGAGTCGAGCCAATCTGGGTGGCGTGCCGGTAATCGACTTCATGCTGGTGCTGGTGGTCGCAGTAATTGGCATGGCCTGCCTACTCATCATGATTCAAACATTTGTTTGGCGGCGCTACCCCGATAGTGGGCCGAGCTTCAGCAGCATTTTTCAAGGCGCGACTCGCTTTCATGGCTTTGTCGCGATTGCGGTGATCGGCCCGCTCTACGGCGACGCAGGCGTGACCTTGGCCGCACTTGCATTGGCGATCATGGTGCCATTGCTGAATGTCATTTCGGTGATCGTTCTGTCGGTTTATGGCCGCAGTGATGAAACGCTGGGCTGGACTGCAGTGCTCAGCAAAATTGTTCGAAATCCATTGATCATCGCTTGCGCGGTAGGTTTTGGCTTCAACGTCCTTGGCGTGCCCGACATTCTGTTTGATGCCATCGATATCATTGGCGCAGGCGGCTTAGGGCTCGCTCTGCTTGCTGTGGGAGCTGGAATGAAACTAGGACAAGCCGCGCAGCACAAAATGCTGCTGACAATCGGTGTTTTAACCCGTCTCATCGGGATGCCGGCAATCGTCATCGGAATGTCATGGCTAATCGGGCTTGATGGTCTTGCCCGAACCGTGGCGATCATTGCCGGTGCGGTGCCGACCGCAGCTTCGGCCTATGTTATGGCGCGCAAAATGGGGGGTGATGCCGAGTTAATGTCAAGCATTGTAACCTTTCAAATCGTCGTTGCTTTTTTCACCTTGCCTGCTTTTATCTATATCGCTGAAATCCTTCCGTAATCACCAGCTGCAATCGCTTTCCGAAATAACAGCCATTCGCGGCAACCGATCCACACCGATTAAACTAAGCTTCTGACTCTCTTCAATTTTCGAAATCAGCAGACCAGGCCCCAACCTCCCACCACACATGAACCAAGTCTGATTGGCCAAAAAACTTCTTCTGCTCGGTCAATCCCGTGGCGGAATCAAAACGAAATTACCGACATGCTGCTTTTGTAAAAATTCCTTTTGCGCATCAACCATTTCTGCAAGAGGAAAAATTTTTGCCAGCAACGGCTGTATTTCTTCATTTTCAATATAACTGATCAGATGAGGAAACACCGTTTCATGCCATGCGGTGCAACCAACCATGAGTATGTTCTTCAAATAGAAGTCACGCATATCAAAACTGACAATCGGCCCTGCGATCGCGCCCGATGACGCATAGCGCCCACCTGGCTTCAGCACTTTCAACAAGGGTGCAAAGCCCTCGCCAGCCACATTATCGATCACCACGTCGACGCTCGAGATCCCCAGGTCATCGAGCAAGTCAGAGCCTCGTTCAATGACTTCAGCACCGAGTTTGCGCAGCGCCGCCACTTTGGCCGCAGCGGTAATCGCAATTACTTTAGCCTCTCGACGCCGCGCCAATTGCACCACCGCAGAACCCACGCCACCCGAGGCGCCGGTGACCAGCACCGTTTCTCCAGCTTTAACCGTACAGCGATGCAGCATGTTCTCCGCGGTGCCGTAAGCGCAAGGTATAGTTGCCAGTTCGGCATCGCTCCAAGCGCTATCAATCTGAAACGCTTCGCTCGCTGGCACCTTGACATATTGAGCAAACGCACCGTCAAAATCTGAAGCCATCCAGACGCACTGCAGCGAATCAAAACCACTCAAGCGCATACAAGCCCGAACAATCACGCGTTGACCCAGCCTTTCGCTATCGACATCGTCGGCGGTTGCAACCACGCGCCCACAGCAGTCGGTGCCTTGCACGAAGGGGAAGGGTGTCGCCTCACTCCAACCCCCGTCAGAGAGGGTTTCCGAGTCCGAATTGTTTTCAGCAAACTCTTCGGTGCTACCGCTGACAGATGATGAATACCAACCCAACCGGGTATTGATCTCTGTGTTGTTGACCCCGGCGGCCAGCACTTTGACCAGCACTTCTCCCGCCGACAATTCGGGTATCGGCAAATCTTGATAGCTCAACTTTTCATAGCCCCCGTTGCCCAAAGTCAACACGCCTTTCATGCAGGGCTGGCCGGGTTTTAAATTAAATCGGTCGGGCGAATTTCGAGTCAGATAGCTGAGATCGGTCAAGATTAAATCCTTTAGCAAGATAGATTAAGACTCGAATTCGGAGTCGCGGGTGACTGCGGGCTAATAAAAACGATAAGGTGCATTTGACAACAATTCTAACCCGTTCAGCGCCGCAGGTTAAAGCAAACCCGACTCCAGTTTGAGTTGATGTCACCGCGTTGATAAACCCCTATACTTTTTCAGCCCATGCTCGAACACAACTATTTCAATCTAGGTCAATACCAGCGATCGGTCAGCACCGACAATTCTCGCGTTCAACGCTGGTTCAATCGCGGGTTGCTCTGGTGCTACGGCTTTAACCAGGAAGAGGCGATACGCTGTTTTCAACACTGTCTTGAAATCGAACCTGAGTTTGCGATGGGGCACTGGGGCATCGCTTATGCCTCAGGCCCATTTTATAACAAACCGTGGCATTGGTATGGCGAGCAAGAGCGCATCGATGCCATCGCCAACTGCCATCATCATACGCAGCAGGCCAGCAGACTCCTCAAACATCCAGCCACCGAGGTCGAACGAGCACTGATCAACGCGTTGTGCTGCAAGCATCCATGCGACAAAGCTGATAGCAATGACCCACTCACGCAGTGGATGCAAGACTACGCCGACGCGATGCAGAATGTATATCGGACTTTTTCAAACGATCTCGACGTGATCTGCCTCGCCGCTGAAGCACTGCTGAACCTGACCCCCTGGAAACTCTGGGATTTAAACCAAGGCGTGCCTGCTGAGAATGCTCAAACTGACGAGGCGATCAAGGTTCTTGAACACGGATTGGCTTTGATCGAGAGCACCCAACTCGAACCACATCCGGGCATTTTACATTTCTATATCCATGTTTATGAAATGTCACCAACCCCTGAGAAAGCACTGCCCTCGGCCAACCTAATGCGAGACCTCTGCCCCGACGCGGGTCACTTGCTGCATATGGCCAGCCACATCGATAGCCTTTGCGGTGATTGGCAAAATGCGGCCAACGCCAATGATCGTGCAATAACAGCGGATCGTCTTTACCTATCCCAGCGAAGCGCCGATGAGTTTTATATGATCTCAGTGGTGCATAATTTCGATTTCAAAATTTGGGCTTCAATGTTTCTCGGCCAATTTCAACCAGCATTACAAGCGGCGGACGGCATCTGTGATTTGGTTCGCGACCATTTGATCATCGGTGACACGCGATATTTGGCCTCAACTCTGGAAGGCTACTACGCGGGTCGAGCACACGTTTTAGTTCGCTTCGGCCAGTGGCAACAAATTTGTGACGAGGAAATGCCGAGCCATCCGGAGGCGGTGCCGATCACCACTCTTTTACTTATTTATGCCAAAGCAATCGCCTTTGCGGCACTCGGCAAGCTCGAACAAGCTCGCCACTATCAACGTGAGTATCTCAATCTCTATCAAGAAGTGCCCGAATGGCACATTATGGCGAACAATCCGACCCGCGATATTCTTGCGGTTGGGCAGGCGATGATGAGCGGTGAAGTGGAATATCACGCCGGCCACCACGACCTCGGCTTTAGCTACCTGCGCGAGGCTTGTTTTCTAAGCGACGAACTTAACTATTCGGAACCTTGGCCGTGGATGCATCCGCCGCGGCATGCGTTGGGTGCTTTGTTGTTGGAACAGAATCGAACCGAAGAAGCCTTGATTTGCTATCAGGACGATCTAGGCATCGGCAATCGCCTGCCGCGTTGCGCGCAGCACCCGGGCAATATTTGGGCATTGCACGGCTACAGCGAATGCTTAGTGCGGCTAGGGCGTGATCACGAAGCCGCGGCTTTCAAACCACAACTAGATCACCTGATTCAGCAGTCCGACGTCGTGATTCGTTCCTCTTGCTGTTGCAGTGGCATGAACAGTCACTAGCTTTGGCACAACCACCACAGGCAACCCCAATCACTCCAGACAGCTTGAACTTGGGCCGAAACAGTTAAGCCCCTCGCACCTGCACTTCATAGCCCGCTTCTTCGGGCTCGTCATCCCGCATTTCAGACGGAAAACCTGGCGCCAGAACTTCGACTTCGGCAACCTCTTCTAAACGCTTGATAATATTCGGCGACAGCTCACGCGGCCCATATTGCTCTTGGCCCTGCTCAAAAATCTGTTGCAATAATGGCGCTAACTCAAGTTGCAAACCGCCTCGACTGGCAACTTCGTTAAACAGCCCGATGTCCTTGCAGACCAGATCCATAGTAAAGCTGATATCACGACTGCCGTTCAAAATGACCTGACTTTCGGTTTCATGGACGAACGAATTGCCGGAGGAAATTCTAATCGCCTCATAGGTTGTATTCAGTTCCATTCCGGCAATTTTAGATGTGACCAACGCCTCGCAGACACTGACCAAATTTGCCGTCGCCAGATAATTAGTCACCACTTTCAACACGGAGGCCGAACCGAGCGGGCCGGTGTGCAATATTCGCCGCCCCATAGTGGTCAACAACGGCAGCATGGTCTCAAAGGTCGCTCTTTCACAGCCAGCAAAAATTGCAATGTTACCGGTGGCAGCGCGATGACACCCACCCGACACCGGGCAATCAACCGATTCAGCACCCGTCGCTTTAACTTTTTCTCCAAGGCGTAACACTTCATCTTTGTCAGTGGTGCTCATCTCCGCCCATATCTTGCCTGCAGAGAACCCTGCCAGTACGCCGTCAGCGGCCTCCATCACTTCAGCACTGGCGGCGGGGCTTGGCAAGCAAGTGATCAGCACATCCACCTGTTCGGCCATTTCGCACGGACTGTCTGCCCATCTCGCCCCCTGCGCCAAAAAAGGTTCCGCCAGTTCGCGATCAAGATCGCGCACCATGAGGTTAACTCCGTTTCGAAGCAAACTACCGGCGAGTTTGCCGCCCACATTTCCGAGGCCGATGAACCCTACTTTCAACATTACAATTTCTCCGATTCAGAAAAAAAGATCGATCGATTTTACGATGCCAACTACGCACCGGTAAACCCTAACTTTTAACGGATCGCTGCTATTTCCCGAATTTGAAATTGCTGCTGGATTTGCCTTCAGCGCAATTCTATACTCGCCAACCACAGATCTAATTAACCAGCACGAGAGACGCAATCATGGCTAAATTAACGACCGTTTTTTGGCGAGATATTCCGGCACAAGTGATCGCAAAAGAACGTCGCGAAACGGCCAAAATTGTACTCAGCGAACGCTTTGCTGAAGCCATCGATAAAGCTGCTATGCGGGCAAAAATGGCGGGCACCGATGCATACCTTGAGGAATGGCGTCGAGAGGTGGTTAACTGTGGTCGCGATCTGCAGGCCGTTGCTGATGCAGCCGCTGCGGCGCTAGAAAGTCAATATGACGACCCTCGTTTAGACCTCTTGATCAGTAACGGCGGCACCCAATCAACTGACGCTTAACTGCCCGCTAAGGGTCTAATCAGATCAGGTCCTTCATTGCGGGCGTTACCGACCGCAGTGTCAACCGGATAGAACTGGTAGGCATTCGAGGTTTTAAGCATCACTTGATTCGCAAAATTGACCATATCGCCACTGCAGTCCAACCAAGCTTCGTAATCTTGAAACCTGACGTTAACCGGCATTCGATGATGGAGTTCACCAATTGAGCCGCTCGCTTCAGTGGTAATGATCGCGCAGGACTGAATTTCATTGCCGTTAGCGTCTTGCCAATGCTCCCAGATGCCCGCCATCGAAAAAAGCGACTGGTCGAGATGACAGACATAAGGCTGTTTGCGCCCTGCCTCCATTCGCCACTCGTAATATCCGCTGGCTGGAATAAGGCAACGTCGGCGCTTATAGGCATTACGAAAGGAAGGTTTTTCGGCAATCGTTTCGGCCCGCGCATTAAACATGCCGCTGCCCATTCGTTCCGCTTTGGCCCAACTCGGAATCAAACCCCAGCGAAAAAAATCAAATCCCTTGGCAGTAAAGGCCAACACGGGTGTGGTGGGCGCAATATTAAAGCGCGGTGCAAAGATTTCCGGGGTTGTCATATTGAAATGACCGATAAAATCACCCTCCTTGGGATCAAGAAAAAATCGTCCACACATCGACGCCTCCACTAGACTATTAATTCAAAATGAAAGTCGCATAATAGCGCAGAATTCACTCGGGTCTTACTATGCCGCTTTTTCAAGTCAACAATCTTCACCTAAGTTTTGGCGATCAACCATTGCTAGACGGCGCTAATTTGGTTCTCGACAAAGGCGAACGCGTCTGTCTGGTGGGACGCAACGGCTGCGGCAAGTCCACTTTATTAAAAATACTCAGCGGCCGGATAAATGCAGACGAAGGTGAACTACTGCATTCTTCGGAGTTGCGGATTGCCGAGCTCGAACAAGAGGTGCCAGCAGAGTTCGAAGGTAGCGTTTACGATTGCGTTGCTCAAGGCGTCGGTAAACTGGCCAGTGTTATCACCGATTGGCATCACGCCGTACACGAGGCGATTACCAACCCCGATGCATTGCAACGCATGCAGCACCTGCAGGACCAAATTGAAAGCCATAATGCATGGAACCTCGAAAACCGGATTTCGAGCACTATTTCACGCCTCGAGCTGCCCGCTGAGCGTAACTACAAAGAACTTTCGGGTGGTTTCAAACGGCGCGTATTGCTCGGTCGAGCATTGGTTGCTGAACCCGATCTACTGTTGCTAGATGAGCCCACCAACCACCTCGACATCGATTCAATTCTATGGCTCGAAAACCTGTTGCTAGATTTCAAAGGCTGCCTAGTTTTTGTTACCCACGATCGCAAGTTTTTGCAGGCCTTAGCCACTCGAATTCTGAACCTAGATCGAGGTTACCTGAGCAGTTGGCCTGGCAACTATCAACAATATTTAGCTTCTCGAGCCGCAGACCTTGAGACTGAAGCTCGCCATAATGCATTGTTTGATAAGAAACTAGCGCTAGAGGAAGTCTGGATTCGCCAGGGCATCAAAGCGCGTCGCACGCGCAACGAAGGCCGGGTGCGCGCGTTGGAGAAATTGCGTGAAGAGCGATCTAATCGTCGCCAACTTCAGGGCAGCGCGAAAATGTCGACCCATCAGGCAGACGCTTCAGGAAAGATCGTTCTCGAAGCCAATGCTGTCGGTTTTCAGCGAGGCGATAACACCATTGTTGATAATTTTTCGTACAAGGTTCTGCGCGGCGATAAGATCGGCATTATTGGCCCCAATGGCTGCGGCAAGTCAACTTTGATCGAGCTCCTATTGGGAAATTTAGAGCCACAGCAAGGTTCAATCAAAATGGGCACCAAATTAGAGATCGCCTATTTTGATCAATTGCGAGAAACCCTCGAGCCAAATAAATCAGTGCGCGAAAACCTCTCAGAAAATGGCGACCACGTGACCATTAACGGAAGTTCACGACACGTAGTTGGCTATCTTAAGGATTTCCTTTTCACCGAGAAATCAATCTCGATGCCGGTCAAGGCTTTATCCGGTGGCGAACGAAATCGCTTGATGTTGGCGCGTTTGTTCACCCGACAGTTTAATCTGTTGGTGTTGGACGAACCCACCAACGATCTCGATATCGAAACTCTGGAGCTGCTCGAAGAACTGTTGGTTG
>CBDTWQ010000055.1:0-9433 GCA_965364115.1 uncultured Gammaproteobacteria bacterium
GATTTCACTGTTTCTGGAATGATAGCAGCACCTGGTTGCCCGGGCGTGACGGAGCCACCAGGTATGATGCGATTTCCAGGAACACTGGTCAATCGAGAGTCTGAAGAAGACAACAGCCTACTCTCCTACGCATCACCAGACAAAGATCGCATTCAAGTGCTAAGAAGCGAAAAGTTTTTGGAAATGCAGATATTCTATTTGGCCAATAACCACCTCGGCCTCTTTGGCGCAAAAGGTGATTGAGCTGATGCCAAGCTATATCGAGCGTATGGCTGAACCCAATCGTTCCACTGCAGAAGCGTCATGGCGTGATTATGGCGAAGTCGTTGTGGTCGACAGCCGTGAAGAAGCCGTCGCAGTGAGCGACAAATATGCGCCCGAACACCTCGAAGTTCATTGCGACGATCTCGATTGGTGGCTGAAGCGTTTGTCCAACTACGGCTCGCTGTTCCTGGGTGAAGAAACCACCGTGGCCTATGGCGATAAATGCTCGGGCACTAACCACATTCTGCCGACCAAAGGTGCAGCGCGTTACACCGGGGGACTCAGCGTCAGCAAATTTATTAAAGTGCTGACTTGGCAGCGAATGACGCAAGAATCGAATCGTGATGTGGGTGCGGTTACCGCACGAATCTCGCGCTCAGAAGGCATGGAAGGTCACGCTCGAAGCGGCGATGATCGAATCTATAAATATTTTCCGGGTGAGAAATTTGACCTTGGCATTGATGACGCGGATAAATAAGTTGTTCGCGGCTACTGATATCACAAGTTAGGCTGAGTTTACGGATGGTCGAGGTGCTACAACAATTCTCACTAGCCAATAAAGGCTACGTGATCACCGGCGCAAGCTCAGGCATTGGTCGCGCAATGGCTGGTTTCCTAGCCCAAGCAGGTGCTGCTGTGGTTCTCGTTGCGCGTCGTGAATCCGAATTGGAAATCGCGGTTGACGAAATTCGACTAAGTGGTGGAACCGCCGATTGGGTGGCCGCTGATCTGTCAGACCGAGATCAACTCGCCGAAATTGCGACTCTGTGTAAGGCTAAAATTCGACCAGGCAGAGTCGATGGGGTGGTCAACGCAGCCGGCGTGAACCTGCGCCAACCGGTGGATGAAGTCACCCTCAGCAGCTGGGACCTAACCCTAAACCTTAATCTTGCGGTGCCATTTTTCTTTACTCGCGAATTTGTCACTGAAATGCGGCAACATAGATTTGGTCGAGTTATCAACATTGCTTCGTTGCAATCGTTCAGGGCTTTTCCTAATGGCTTGCCCTATGGTGCGTCTAAAGGCGGTGTTTGCCAATTGACACGCGCGATGGCAGAAGCTTGGTCGCGTGATGGTGTTTGTTGCAACGCTTTGGCGCCCGGTTTTCTTCCAACCGAACTGACCGCACCCGTGTTCAATAATCCGGATACCGAAGAAAGAGTAGCAGCACAAACCGCAATCGGTCGTAATGGCAAACTTGAAGACTTGTCAGGCGCAACTATATTTCTAGCTTCAGCAGCCAGCGCCTATGTGACTGGTCAAACACTCGCCATCGATGGAGGTTTTAGCGTCAAATGAAAGCACTGGTTTACACCGCCAACAAAGAAATGACTTATCGTGATGAACCCGAACCGCAGTTGGTCGACGGAGAAGCATTAGTCGCTATTGAATCGGTTGGCATCTGTGGTTCCGATATGCATGCCTACCTAGGGCATGATGAACGTCGTGTTCCCCCATTGATTCTCGGACATGAGGCGGTTGGGCAGGTTATACAAGGCACTAACCCTGGCCAACGAGTGGTGCTCAACCCATTAATTACCTGTGGCGTTTGCCAGGAGTGCCTCGAAGGCCGACAAAATTTGTGTACCAAACGCGACCTGATCGGGATGTATCGCCCTGGCGCATTTGCTGAAAAAATCAGCATCCCCGAAACCAACCTGATTCCTGTGCCGGACAAAATGCCATCGGTCCACGCCGCTTTGACCGAGCCAGGGGCCACCGGTTTGCACGCGGTTCGACTCGCCGAACGAGTGGTCAGTCGACCATTAAATCAGTCGCGCGTTTTAGTGTTTGGCGCCGGGTCAGTCGGCTTGTTAACGGCGCTCATTTTAAAAAATAAGGGCGTCGCTGAAGTCGTCATTGCCGAGACCAATCCATTGCGACGAAAACTGGTTGCCGAGCATTCAGATATCAAACTGTTCGACCCGATTGCCGAACCCCCAGCGGCACAAGCATTTGATTGCATTTTCGACGCGGTCGGAGGTGGGGCCACCCGCGATCAATCGATTGAATCGATCAAATCAGGTGGCGTGATCATGCATATTGGTTTGATGGACAGCAAAGGGTCAGTCGACGTGCGAGCGATGACCTTGCGCGAAATCACCTTCATCGGCACCTACACTTACACCCCAGATGACCTCATCGCCACCTTGGAAAAACTTCAAAGCGGCGCATTGGGAAGTTTGCAGTGGGTCGACCAACGCTCTATTGCAGCGGGAGCCGAAGCCTTCGACGACCTTCTCAACGGCAACTGCCCAGCGCCTAAAGTGGTTTTACAAATCGAGTAGCCTATGGCGTTAACGATTACCATTCGTCGTTCATTTTTATAGTCGGGGTTCTCACGGGCAGTTCGAAGTCTGGGATATTAATCGAGGCAAAGATCTAATAGAGAGATCGAATTTTGGGCTAACTCTTGAGTTCAGAGAGGTGGTTAACAATCCTTTTCATTTTCTTTGCCATGCCATACACGCAGTACAATGATTTCATCTACTCCAATCAAATATCGCACGGTGTAGTTGCTGACGAAAAAATCTCGAATTCTGTTGGGCTCAAAAGCCCGGACAACCTGCAAACCAATGGCCGGAAACACCTTTAATTTTTCTATGCCCAGCACCAAATCGTTTGCGATTCTTTGGGTTGCTGCAGGGTTTTTTTGCGCGACGAAGGCGCGAAGCCTGTCTAAATCACTAACGGCTTCAGGCGTGAATCTTAGATTCACTTCGTTGGAGCCGATTTCTCTCCTTCTCTCCCCCAAGATTTAAGCCAAGATACGACCTCTGATTCATCTATCGTTTTCCCTTCTTTAATAGATGACAGTGCTTTCAAGGTATCTTGCCAACGAGCATGATCCATAGATTCTCGAGCTATATAGTCCTTAATTGCTTGATTTATTAAATAGTTCTTACTTCGATCAAGCTTACTCGCCAGGTCCTCAAGGGGTTTCTCAATATCTGCATTGAGTCGAACGCTAGTAACTCCCATAACAACGCCTTTGTAGTATTTTGTAATACATTATAATACAACTATCGGTGCTAAGTGGAAGAACAGATTGGTTACGGCGGCCAACTCACGGACAGAACTGCCTCCGAGCTTAGCGCTTTGCTAAATACTCCAAGATCTTGGCGACTGTCTGGAAACAGAAGAATCGACTAATAGTCTTTTTTGTTGCCTTGTTTTCATGGTTGGAGAAGCAAAGGAAGCTCTGTAAACACAAATTTTATAAACCACTCGAACGAATCAACCAATATGACGATTCAAAACGCAGACGAATTGAGTTGGCATTTTCGACCTAGACTTGTTAAGGGCCGACTAGTTTAGCGTTTGGCGAGAAATTGTAAGACTGCGGCAGCGGTCCAAGTTAAGCGGGCAACGTCGCTACGGCCAACCCTAATTGGATCAGAATATTCAGCGATTGAATTCTCGGCATCAATAGTCGGTTTTATCGACGAAGCCAGAATGTAGTCCTTTGAGGTTGAGCACATCCCAGCAGGCTCCCATAGTGTGATAGTCAACTTTGCCAGCGGGTGATTTGTAGGGCTCAAGCCAGTCGCCTTGTTGTGACACGATTCGAAACCATGCGCCGTGCTGATGGTCGACCAGATGATCCCACGACCATTGCCAGATCTGCTGATAAACTTTTTGATAGCGAACATCCTGGGTGCGGCCGTAAAGGCGCCACGCGGTGGCGAGGGCTTCGGCGTGAACCCAAAAATATTTGTTCGCGTCGGCAAATTCCCCGGTGGGTGCATAGCCGTAGACCAGACCGCCATGTTGGTGGTCCCAGCCTTTCTCCATCGCCACATCAAACAGTTTTAATGCGGTCGGCAAATACCAGTCTTCGGTTGCCAACTCATCGAGTTGTAACAGTAATTTAGCCCATTCAATTTGATGGCCCGGCTGATAGCCCCAAGGTTTGAACAAGTCATCGGGCTTGTCGATATTGTAGTTCCAATCTTGCCGCCATTGCAGGTCATAGTGTTCCCAAATTTGGCCATCGGCCTGGGCAGCTAGAATGATACAAAATTGATGCGCAACGGCCTTGGCGCGTTGCAGATAAGCGGTTTCTTTGGTCGTATTGAACGCCGCAATCAAGGCTTCAACCGTGTGCATGTTGGCGTTTTGGCCGCGATATTCAGACAAGTTTGCTAGGCTGGGGTCGCGCTCATCTGCATAGGCTTGATCTTGTTCCTGCCAAAAGTGCTGCTCCATAAATGACCAAACTTCGGCGACTGTTTGACTGGCTTGATTAATCTCTAGGCGGGCGGCCCAAGCGGCTGCCAGCATCACAAATGCGTGGCCATAAGCCATCGCACGTCCATCGTCGATTTGGTTTCCTTTCAACTGCCAATAGTAGTGACCGTCGGCTGCTCGATGGTGATCTAGTAAATAAGCAAAGCCATGCTCGGCCCACTCGCGATACTTTGGCTTTCCGGTTTGTAGATAAGCGTTCACATAGTTGTAAACGAACCGGGTTGAACTGACTAGGTGGCGCGTATCGCGATCATAGACTTGGCCATCATCCATGAAATGCTGAAAAAAACCGCCGCTGGGGTCGAATACGACCGGGTCGTAAAACTTCAATATCGATTCAATATGGCCTTGAAGGAAGTCGGCTGACTCGAAATCAGGGTAGGTCATATCACGACGGCTGATTGGCGCTGTATGACTTCACCTGTTCAATCGCCAAATGCCAGTGCTCCAATAGAAACGCCCGCTGCTCGCTTGTTAGTTTCGGCTGAAACGCTTGCTCCGCCTTCCATCGTTTTGCGATGTCGTCGGTAGAGCTGAAAACGCCAATTTGCAGGCCAGCCAGATAAGCCGCACCTAACGCGGTGGTTTCGGTCTCCACCGGTCTTTCGACGGTCATATCGAGCACGTCAGCGAGAAACTCGCAAAGCCAGTTATTGCGCACCATGCCACCGTCAACCCGCAGACGAGTCGGTTCAATCCCGTCGCGTTTTTTAGCATCCAGCAAGTCATAGGTCTGATAGCAGACCGATTCCAAAGTGGCGCGTACTAGCTCGGCGGGGCCGGTGTTGCGGCTTAAGCCAAAAATAGCACCCCTGGCGTCTGGGTCCCAGTGTGGTGCGCCAAGCCCGGTGAAAGCAGGTACTAGATAGACGCCATTGTTTGAGTCGAGTGATCGAGCGAGCCTTTCGGAATCGGCGGCGTCCTCGATGATTCCAATGCCGTCGCGCAGCCATTGCACCGCTGCGCCCGCGACGAATATAGAGCCTTCCAGCGCATAGGTAACCTTACCGTTGAGTCGATAGCCAACCGTGGTTAATAACTTGTTTTCTGACTTCAAAGCCTGCTCGCCGGTGTTGACGATGGTGAAACAACCGGTGCCATAGGTGCTTTTGATCATGCCGGTTTCGAAGCAAGCCTGGCCGATCAGAGCGGCGTGCTGATCGCCCGCGACCCCCGCAATCGGAATCTCGGCACCTAGCAATGACCGACTGGTAACGCCAAAGTCGGCCGCGCAATCTAGCACTTCAGGTAGCATCGTTCGGGGAATGGCTAACATATGCAATAAGTCATCATCCCACTGCTGATCGTGAATATTGAACATCATGGTTCGAGCCGCGTTAGTGGCGTCGGTGGCGTGCACCAAGCCTTCGGTCAGACGCCATATCAAAAATGTATCGATGGTGCCAAAAACTAATTCGCCACGCTCGGCGCGCGCACGGGCCCCATCGACGTGATCAAGAATCCAGTTGACTTTGGTGCCGGAGAAATAGGGGTCGAGCAGCAGTCCGGTTTTTGCGGTAACCATTTTTTCGAGGTCTTTTGCGCACAACTCTCGACAATAGGCAGCGGTTCGTCGGTCTTGCCAAACGATCGCGTTGTATATCGTTTGGCCCGTTTTGCGGTCCCAAATCACCGTGGTTTCGCGTTGGTTGGTGATTCCAATCGCAGCGACTTGCCCGAATTGATCGGCATGTGCGATCGCTTCGCGCACCACCGCTAGCGTGGTGGACCAAATTTCCTCGGGATCGTGTTCAACCCACCCATCCTTTGGGAAGTGTTGGGTGAATTCACGTTGTGCGGTGAAACAGGCGTGGCCGTCAGTGTCGAACAGCATTGCTCGAGTGCTGGTGGTGCCTTGATCGATGCTTAGAAGAAATTGGTTCATGGCAGATTCCAGTGATGGATTGTTATTTTTCTGTTATCTCGAGTGAAGACTTATTGATCGAAATATTCGTCGTATTTTTGCTGCGCTTGGTCGCCAAACAACGCTTCGCAGGCGGCCATCAGCCCTTGTGATTGAGCTAATTTAGCGCGCGTCACCAGTAATTCGATTTTGGAGCGGCGACGCAGATAGTCTTCAAGCTTGACGATCATTTCATTGTTCGCCAGATAGTCGATTTCGCAGCGGCGAATGCCGGTGTTCTCGATCAAAATTTCAGTCAAAGATGAATCTTCCTCAATTGCTTCCAACATCGCCATTGCTTGCAGGCCATAACGCCGCCACAACCTTTCACTAAGCGCTTCGGCGGTGTCGCCAGCGACCATTTTATCCAAACCTATTTGTTCAGCTTGGGTGAAGAAGGCTGCGCGCTGCTGGGCATCGGGTTCACCAAACCATTTTCCTTTAACTGCTTTCAAGCTAACGCCCAATTCACTCACTCGAGCACAGACTTCATCGCCGACGTTTATGCAATCAGTCAGCTTGCCACCGAAGATGCTGATCTGAGCGCGAGCAAAATCGGTTTCAACAATATGCCGGCGTGATAACGATTGAACCTTGGCGTTATTATTCTGTGATTGCTTGACCGCTAGCGGGCGCACCCCACAACGTTCAGCAATGATGTCATCACGGCTGAGTGGCTTGCTCAGATTGAGACGAGCGTTAATGTTGTCCAAAACAAAGTCGCGATCTTCATCAGTGACTTCCGAAATCGGGTCATCCACCAGCGTGTCAGTGGTGCCGATGCAAGTTCGGTTCGCCATCGGAATAGCAAAAAACAAACGTTCATCATCGGCAAAAAACGCGAGCACCCGCTGATGTTCAGAAAGCCGTGGCACAATCAAATGAATGCCTTTGGAAAACACGTGGCGCGAGCGGGTTTGCACATCACTGCTTTGATTGACTTGGTCAACGAAAGCGCCCGTGGCATTGATCAAAATTTTAGACCTTATCTGGAATTGATCACCCGTTTCTTTGTCCGTGGCTTCGGTTATCCACTCGCCTTGAGCGCTTTTTGTGATGCCGATCGATTCAACATAGTTCGCAGCGGCACAACCATTATCGATTGCGCTACGAATAAAGTTGAAAACAAACCGAGCGTCATTGTCATGCAAAAACGCGTCCGAATATTCGACTCCGGCTCTACAGTTTTTCGCATTGATCAGTGGTTCACTTTGGCTAATCTGGGCTCTTGACAGCAGTCGAGGTGTTTGAGTTTTGCCGCGTCCGAATAACCAGTAAAGCCAAGTGCTGGCCAGAATGACCCAAGGGTGAAATCGAAACTGCTTGTTGATCGCCATTAAAAAACGAATCTCTTTAACCGTTGACGGGAAGCTTTCGAGCAATTCGTTACGCGATTTACACAGCCCCGAGACTAAACCAAACTCGTAGCCTTCCATGTATTTGATTCCGCCCCAAACCAAATTAGAGGATTGCTGACTGGTGAAACCGGCGAAATCACGCGCATCGATCAAGCCAACGTGAACACCCCGGGCGCTCAGTGCTGCCGCCGAGACTGCGCCATTAATTCCACCACCGACAATCAGCACGTCGAAAATCTGCTGTTGCAATTGTTCAATGTTATTTTGTCGAAGGTTCATATTTAAAGCGCAGATGTTGTCAGTGATGCGGTTCTAAATTTTCTTAAGAAACAAATACGAACCAGCAAATTGCGATGACTACCGCGTCTCTAATGGGTAAGCCGAAAAAGGCGAGCCAGCCCCTCTGAATCTACGCTCCGATTTTATGATTGTCAATTTTGCTGACTATTGAAGATGATTCTGGGCAATCGCAATTTAAGTCATTATGATTCGAGCATGCTAGGGTCAAAAAAATTACTGATTGTTGCACATGATCCGTCGCCCAATATGTGCCTATTGATTGAGGCGACGCTGCGTGGTGCGAGCCATCCTGATATCGCGGGAGTTGAAGTTAAGCACCTTCCTCCACTGCAGGCGACCGCCGAGGATGTGCTGGAGTCGGATGCGATTATCTTAGGAACCACCGAGAATTTTGGCTACATGAGCGGCGCGCTTAAAGACTTTTTCGATCGGATTTATTATCCTTGTTTAGAGCTGACCGAAGCGAAGCCTTACGCGGTTTATATTCGCGCCGGTTTGGATGGCAGCGGCACCCGTATCGCAATCACCAAGATAGTCTCCGGTTTAAAGTGGAAAGCGGTTCAGGCACCGATTATTTTGCACGGCGCCTATCAGCTTGAGTTCGAACAGCAATGCGAAGATTTGGGTATGCTGATGTCTGCGAGTTTGGAATCAGGGATCATTTAGGTTGGGGGTGCCAGGGTGGATCATTAATGAGTGCGTGAAGTCCATTTGCAGACGGGTCGAAATGGCACGAGATTTTAGCCAAGAATTGAGTTAATTTGAGTGATCGAAACGATTAAATATGAGGAGAGGCAATGGCCAGTTTGAAAGGAAAGAAAGCAATTGTTTTGGGAGGCACATCGGGAATTGGTTTGGCAACCAGCGAGATGTTGCGTGATGCAGGTGCCACTGTGCTCGCGGGCGGAAGGCGTGAATCTGAGATTGATGGCGTTGAATGCGTGCAAGTCGACGTGTTGGATCGCGCGGCATTGGCCGATTTATTTGCGAAGCATGATGGTTTCGATTTTTTGGTGAATGCGGCAACCGGTGGACAGCGCGCGATTGGCCCATTTCTGGAAATGGATTTGGATGGGTTTCAGCGATCGTTTGCCAAACTTTGGGGCTATGTCAACAGCGTGCGACTGGGGGTTCCGCACATGTCAGCCAGCGGCGCGGTTGTGTTGTTCAGTGGTTATCCGGCTCGAAAATCACGCCCGGGTGTAATCGCGATTGGCAGCGTGGGCGGTTCGGTTGAAGCCTTTGTGCGTTTGGCGGCAGCCGAAATCAAACCCGTTCGTATCAACGGAGTCTGCCCAGGGTTGATCGACACTCCGATGTCACCGCTGCAGGGAGATGAGCGCAAGGCTTTCTACAG
>CBDTWQ010000056.1:0-9244 GCA_965364115.1 uncultured Gammaproteobacteria bacterium
TTGCCCGAGCGGCTGTAGGAGTAGCCCTTCTCAAGGTATTTATCAACCGACTCTTGAACATAGGTGGTGGTTTGATAAATCGGTGTCAGAATCGCGCCGGTGACTGGGTCTGGGCTAACTCCAGCATGCACTTCGCGGGTTTTAAAATCTAGTTCGTCATTGCCGCTCATCAAGGTTCCTGTTGCTTCAGTAAATAAGATTCGAAATTCTAGCACTCGTAGCACCAAAGCAAAAAGCAAATCCGTCGGAACTAGCGAGATCCGTTCAATTCGGTCAAAATGTCGTTGATTTCAAATCGAGCCTCTGCAACTCAAATCTGTCATATGCGGGACCATGGGTTTGTTGGCAGGACTCCGACCCACGAGATATAAGTGAGAGCGAACTAATCGTAATATGGGTCGGAAACCCGGTCCACACTCAGGTCAACGTGATGCATCATATCGCCAAGGCCCGCCGAAATCGTGGTGCTAAGCGGGTGTTGGTCGAAAGTATTTGGCCGAATAAGGCCTTTGTTGGCTTCTTGCGGGGTTAATAATTTGGTGTCAGCAGAACCGGGAGAACTGAATCGTGGCGCGGTCTATCAAGACACTGCGGTTTGGATAAAAGCGATAGAGGAGAGTATCGATGCAACCTGAAAAACTAAACTATGTAGAATTTCCGAGCCGTGATCTTGAGCGAACTCAAGCGTTTTTTGAACAAGCGTTTGATTGGTCCTTCGAGTCTTACGGCAGCGACTATTGCGCATTTTCAAATGCGGGGATGGACGGCGGATTTTATCGAGCTGAACTCAGTTCTGACCCGCAATCGGGCGCCGCTTTATTGGTTTTCTTTAGTGAGGACTTAGCCGCTACCCAAGCGAAAGTTGAACAACATGGTGGTCGGATTGTGAAATCTATATTTTCGTTTCCAGGTGGGCGTCGTTTTCATTTCTGTGAGCCCAGTGGCAATGAATTTGCAGTTTGGTCAACCGATGACTAATCGCTAGATTGATCATCGCGCAGGGTTCGATATAGTTCGGGTGCCCGCCAGCTAAAGCTCTCGTTGGTCTGCCTTATTTGATCGCGTTGGCGTTTGAAACGTTGGTCGAGCGGCTGCGGCAATGCGGCTTCATCGGCAAACGCTTCGAGCATGCTCAATTCTGAATGTGCTGCCTTTTCACCGCCGATAAAATCACCATCACTGTTTTCACAGAACTTGAGCAAACTTCGATAGAAATGCGCCCGCTGTTGCACTAGGTGTTGCCGCCCTCGTTGAAAACTTTGCAGGCTGTCGCAACTCATTGTTACTCTATTGTGTGGATCGACCCCATAGGGGTTGAGGTGGCCATAAACTAGTATTTGACCGCTGATATCGGGGTCTGTGCTAAAAAACTCCTCGACCGCATCAACATAATCCTGATTGATCTGCCATAGTCTGGCCATCGAAATGGCGACAGATAATGGGTTCAGACGAATATTCGCATCACTGTGGTTTTTATAATGATATTTGCGATTCGGCATCTGCATTCGGGCCGCATAGGGGATTGCTTCGCGTAGATCTCGCATCTCTGCCGCCGGCTCGAAAATCTGCGCTTCGGCGAGGTCGACGCCGGCAATGGTAGGTGCATCATCGCTCGAGTCGTCGAGTAAACGTTGCAAGAACACATCGCTTGGCTGGTCACTCAAACCGATCACAAACAGCACAGCGTCAGCGCCGGCCTGATCACAAGCCTGTTGCAACGACTGAGCGCGCTTCAGCACGGATGCTGCTGGCGCAGATGCTAGCAGTGGTTGCATCGCGCTGCATTTAACATGCTCAATGCCAAGAATCAGATCAGATTCTGAAAAGTTGGACCTGACCTTGTGATCAACCCATTGCAGATAGCACAGAGGCGCCAGATGCCCCAGCACATTAGCCAGCGCCTGCGGTTGATTAGAGACGGGTAGGGCGAAAGCGATTTCATTTTTGGGGTAACGGTTGTAACGACATTTGACCGCCGAGATGATCCCTGTCCAGCCATAACTGCCAGCAAAGCCGAGCAATTGATCGCCTTCGATTTCGATTAACGAAGAGCCATCATAGAGGCAGGCGGCAATCACACTGTCGCTGAAATATCGACGTTGTGGCCCCATTCCACCGGTCATAAAAGTGGCACCGACGGCGGCATATTGATAACTGGTTAGGTCGGCTCCCGCCACCATATAATCGTCACCCAACTGATCAGCTAGGGCTTGGTTGAGTTGATCAAGGGTAACCGCGCTGCCAGCGCAAACCGTATGCGTGGTCGGGTCGATGATGACTTCGTCGAGATCAATCTTGTTTAGCTCGGGGCAGGGGCCTATTCGCACCCGCGGTGAGATAGGCGGCTCAAATCGCAGCCCCACTGCGATGCCGGAAGGCGGCGAGGGAGTTTGAAAAATGCCACTGCCAGCAGATGCACCTGAAATAGGTAGCCAGTAAATTTGCTCGGCATGCTGTTGTTGAATCTGCTCAATCGCCTTCATTAGGTTGCCGTGAACAGAGTAAGCGAAATCAAATTGAATCGAACTATTTTCGCCGTCAGTTAGGTGTTCGATGGCTTTCGTTGAGGTAGTCATGAGCGAAATTTCAAATGGTACGGTTTGTCTACGTGGTTAGCTTGTGTGATCAATTTAAGTTCAATGATTCAAGCTAGGTTGCTTTTGGGCCTCAAGGGCGCTTTTTATGTTTTTCTCAAGTTGCGCCAGTAATTCAACTTCGGCGATGGCTTCGCCCTGTGGCGTTGTCAAATAAAAGATGTCGCTGATTTTTTCTCCCAAGGTCGAGATCTTCGCATGCGTAATGCTAATCTCTAAATCCGCTATTTCTTTCGCAATCACCGACAGTAGGCCTGGCATATCGAGCGCATCCAGTTGCATGACAGTGCGGCGATTTGGCAGGTCTTGTTCAAACTGAATTTCAGTGGGGTGATCAAAAACCTTCAAATGTCTAGGTTGGTGAGAGCCGATCTTACGATGCTTGATCGACTCGGATTGGAGTGATCGCAATAACCTGTTTTCTAGCTCTTGCAAAATTCCGGTTTCGGTCACCGCTTGATTGTTTTGATCTTGGATAATAAAAGTATCCATGATTTTATGGTCGCTTGTGGTGAAAATTTCAGCATTTACAATGCCTAACCCCAATGCGCCCAATACGCCTGTCACCCGTGAAAACACGTGAGGCACTTCATCTCCATAAACGAATAGCTTAGTGTTCTTAGTGTGCGGCGCCTGACGAATGCTGATTAAGTGCGTTTGCTTAGGGTTGCTGAGAATGGTTTCCACATGCCAAGCTATTTCGAGCGGATGGTGGCGTAAAAAATAATCACCCGGAACACGGTCACAAACCGAATTAACTTGCGCGCCACTAAAAGCCGAGTTCGTCATCTGTTCAATCGCATCATCGCGATTTTCTTGAACGATGTCGTCGATGTCAGGCGCATGTTCAACGCCGCGTCGAATCACTGCTTCGGTCGCTTGGTAAAGCTGTTTTAACAAAGCATCTTTCCAGTTGTTCCATAACTTCGGATTGGTGCTGCGAATGTCGGCCACGGTGAGCAAATATAAGTAGTTAAGCATGTCGATACTGCCCACTTGGCGGGTAAAATCATGCACCACCTCCGGGTCGTTGATATCTTTTCGCTGGGCGGTAACTGACATCAGCAAGTGGTCTCGCACTAATTGTGAAACGACCCGAGTTTCTTTGCGATTGAGCTTGTGTTGTTGGCAGAAGTGCATTGCTTCTTCTGCGCCTAATTTCGAATGGTCTCCGCCTCGGCCTTTGGCTATGTCATGGAACAAAGCGGCTAAGTAGAGTAAACATGGGTTTTCCAGCTTGCTATAGACGAGGTTACAAAATGGAAACTCTTCCTGATGTTTATCTAGTGCGAAACGGCGCAAATTTCGAATCACGAAAATGGTGTGTTGGTCCACCGTAAAGGCGTGGAAGAGGTCGTATTGCATTCGCCCGGTAATTTTCGCAAACGCCGGAATATAAGCGGCTAGAAAGCCATATGAGTTCATTCGTCGCATTTGGTGCGTCATCCCATTGGGTGCACTCATCAGTTGCATAAACAGTTGGTTGACGTATTCATCGCTGCGATAATCTTCATCGACTAAATATAAATGTTCGCGCACTAAGCGAATCGTTGAAGCAGTCACCCCACGGCACTGTTGATGGGTTGAAATTAATAGAAATAACTCCATCAAAGCGGATGGCTGCTGTTTGAAAACTTCCGCATTGGTCACTTCGATATAGTCATTGCGGAGGTTGAACCTGGAATTGATTGCAGTGACTTTTTTGCGTGAGGCGGTGAGTAAGATCTCCTCCTTGAAGATTTGCAACAGCATTTCACTCAAGCGTTCGAGGTCCATGATGGTTCGGTAGTATTGCTGCATGAACTGCTCAATCGCAAGATTGTGTTCACTCGATTTAAAACCAAAAGCCGTCGCAATTTCATTTTGGTAATCGAACAACAACCGATCCTCACGGCGTCCGGCTATCCGATGCAAAGCGAAGCGAACTCGCCAAAGATGTTGTTGCCCTGCGTTGAGCAACTCATACTCGGGCTCGGTAATAAAATTATGGTCGACTAGTTCGCGAAACGACTTGTCGCCGAAATGGCGGTTCGCAACCCAGCCAATAATCTGAATGTCGCGTAATCCTCCTGGACCTTCTTTGATGTTCGGCTCAAGATTGTAGGCGGTGTCGTTGAAGCGCAGATGACGGTTTTTCTGTTCTTCTAGCTTAGCCTCGAAAAAAGCGATTGATGACCACAGCTTTTTAGGTGAGATTGCTTGCTGAAATTGATCGTATAGCGACTCATTACCGGTGATTAGTCGTGACTCGATGATGGTCGTCATCACCGTAATGTCTGCCTTGCCCTCGGCAATGCAGTCTTTCACGCGGCGAACGCTGTGACCAATTTCGAGGCCAATGTCCCAAAGAAAGGTGAGAAATGCAGAGATTTGCTGTTGACAGTTTTTATCGACTCGACGCGCGGTCAAGATCATTAAGTCAATATCGGAACCAGGCGCCATCTCGGCGCGTCCATATCCACCGACTGCGACCAGACTCAAGTGTTGCCGTTCGGTCGTTGAGATGTGGAATTCGAAACAAAAAAGTAAAACTTGATCAATCAAGTCAGCCTTTGCGCGCAACAAAGACTCTATCTCGACGCCATTGTCGAAATCGAGATAAATCTTCTCATTGGCGGCCTTTAGACCCTCGATGATTGGCGCTGCCGTCAATCCTTCGGTTGATTCGGCTTTCCGTAAATACGGCGTGATGCTAGAGAACATTGGTTTTTTTCCGCAGTTTGGACAATCCATGGTGTGCAGAAAGATTGCTGGAAATAGGCTGGACTGCACTGACCTGAGCCAAAACAAGCCGAGCTAGTCGCGACGAAAAGAACCTAAAAGCCATAATCGGGATGCATTGTTAGCACCTCGAAGCCGGTTTTAGTAACCAGGTTAGTATGTTCCCATTGAGCTGAAAGACTGTGGTCCTTAGTGACTACGGTCCATTCATCGGGCAGTAATTTAACATGACGTTTGCCTAAGTTGATCATAGGTTCGACCGTGAAGATCATCCCAGCTTCAAGCATCAGGCCGGTGTTTGGCTTGCCGTAGTGCAAGACTTGGGGGTCTTCATGGAAGACCGTGCCAATCCCGTGACCGCAATATTCTCTGACCACGCTGCAGTTGTTTTTTTCCGCATAGGTTTGAATCGCGTGGCCGATGTCGCCAAGGCGAATGCCTGGTTTAATCATTTCGATTCCAATTTTCATGCAGTCGTAAGCGATTCGGCTAATTCGTTCGCCCTGAATCGTTGATTTTCCGACTGAAAACATTCGGCTGGTGTCACCATGATATCCATCTTTGATGACCGTGATGTCCACGTTAATAATGTCGCCGTTTTTGAGTTTCTTCTCGGCCGGGATGCCGTGACAAACGACGTGGTTCACCGAAGTGCATATTGAACGCGGAAAACCTCGGTAATTGAGCGGCGCGGGCACTGATTTCTGCTGTTCGACGATGAATTCATGGCAAATATCATTCAATTGTTGAGTGGTGACCCCGGGAATGATGTGTGGCTCGATCATATGGAGCACGTTTGCCGCTAATCGGCCGGCAGTTCTCATTTTTTCGATTTCTGCTTCACTTTTTATGCTGACACCCATGAATTCTAGCTTGCTGGTTGTTGAGATAAGTTGATTATGGTATAAAGCGCGCGCGCTCGGCAATAGTCGAGAGCAATGAGGTCGAAGTTTGTTGTCAAAGGCAGCTTCAAAGACCCATCAATCTGCAGCATCTGGTATTCAACTTGATAATCAAGCTGACATCTGGGCGTTGCAATAAATCACACACATGCCATAACGCGCTTATGGGTGCCCGTCTTAAACCAGAGAGCGGGTCGTAGGCGTCGGGTATGTGGAGGCTCAACCCCGGATGGATAATCCATCCACCAGACATCTGGAGATAATATGTCTAACGTCACTATGCGTGAAATGTTGGAAGCGGGCGTGCATTTCGGTCACCAAACCCGTTTCTGGAATCCTAAAATGGCTCCCTTTATTTATGGCGAGCGTAATAAAATTCACATTATTAACCTCGAAGAAACCATGCCAATGTGCCGTGATGCGGTCAATTACCTCGGCAAGGTTGCGTCTAAGCGAGGCAAAATTATGTTTGTGGGCACTAAACGTGCCGCCAGCGAGGCAGTGCAGAAAGAAGCCGAACGTTGTGGCATGCCGTTTGTCAATCATCGTTGGTTAGGTGGCATGTTGACCAATTTTCGTACAGTTCGTGCGTCGATCAAGCGTCTCAAAGAGCTTCAAACGATGGCAGAAAGCAACTCTTACGAAAAAATCAACAAAAAAGAAATTCTGCAATTATCGCGTGAGCAAGACAAATTACAAAAAACCCTCGGTGGCATTAGTGAAATGAATGGTCTGCCCGACGTTTTGTTTGTGGTTGACGTGGGTTACGAGAAGATTGCGGTCAAAGAAGCGACGAAGCTTGGTATTCCAGTGGTTGGTATCGTTGATACCAATAATTCACCACGAGATATCGATTACATCATTCCCGGTAATGATGACTCGATGCGTGCGATTAAATTATATACCCGCTTAGTTGCAGATGCAGTGCTTGACGCCAAGCAGAGTATCTCTGGCAGCGCTGAAAACACTGGGGAATTGATTGAAGTCAAGAGCGACTCTGAAGCTGATACCAAATCTGGTGTGAAAGTTAGCACCAGAAAAGCGAAAGCTAAGGTAAGCGATCCGGATGAAGCCTCGGCTGCTGATAGTGAAGAGGGAATCGTTGAAACTGCGCCTGAGTCAACGGCAGGGGCGGAAGAAGCAGTCGAGCCAGAGTCGAAACTGGATGACGCCAAAGCGGTTCCAGCGGCTGCGGCTACCGAAACGGTTGCAAGCGAAGCGGTAGCTGATGAAGCGGAAGAACCAGTGGTGAAGGACGCGGAAGTTAAGGAAGCCGTTAAGAAGGCAGCGCCGAAAAAAGCGGCAACCAAGAAAGCGGCAACCAAAAAGGCGGCAGTGAAGAAGGCTGCGAGCAAGGATTAACGGCGCGTACGTTACCCTAAACTGTTGAAAAACTGAGGTATTTTAAGTGGCAATATCAGCATCATTGGTAAAAGAACTGCGCGAACGGACGGGCGCAGGCATGATGGAGTGCAAAAAAGCGTTGGTCGAAACTGATGGCAATATCGAAGCTGCAGCTGAGCTGATGCGCAAATCGGGCGCAGCTAAGGCTGATAAGAAAGCCGGTCGAGTTGCCGCGGACGGTGTGATTAAGGCTAGTGTTAGCAAAGATGGCAAGAAGGCTGTGATTTTGGAAATTAACTCTGAAACCGACTTTGTCGCCAAGGATGAGAACTTCCAAGTCTTCGCTGATGCCGTTTTGGCTGCGATTTTTGAACATCAACCTGCCTCAGTCGAACAGCTCTCTGCAATTGGCCTATCGGACGGTCAGACGGTTGAAGAAGCGCGCCAAGCACTGATCGCCAAAGTCGGAGAAAATATCCAGGTCCGACGTTTCGAGATGGTGAGTTCTGATCATGGAGTCGCTTCTTATCTTCATGGCGCTCGGATAGGTGTATTGGTTGAGAGTGATGCTGATGCCGAGATGGCGCGGGATGTTGCGATGCATGTGGCTGCCGCCAATCCTCAATTCCTGAATACGGAATCGGTGCCAGCAGAGTTTGTTGAAAAAGAAAAGGGGATACTCATTGCGCAAGCTGAGGCGAGTGGCAAACCAGCTGAAATTATCGAGAAGATGATTCAGGGACGTATGAAGAAGTTTATTGGTGAGATTACCCTGATGGGCCAGCCGTTTGTCAAGGACCCAGAAGTTAGCGTCGAAAAGCTTTTGGCATCAACCAAAGCTAAAGTAAGCCGATTCATTCGCTATGAAGTGGGCGAAGGGATCGAAAAGAAAGTTGAAGACTTTGCGGCAGAAGTGGCCTCGCAGCTTAAATCTTAAATCGAAATTAAGACCGCAGTCATTGCGGTCTTTTTTTATCGTCAGCAGATTAGTGCGGTTTTAGTCCGCTTTCCAGTCTCGGTCAAATGGCCTAGGATCAATCAGCTTCGGTCTGATTAGCTTAGGCTTAATCGGTTTAGGCTTAATCGGTTGAAACGGGCCGCTTTTGATTAAGCTGAAAATGCGGAGAAGAACTTAGATCGGTCGATTAGCTCGGTGAATAATGACAAATATCAAATATAAACGAATTCTGGTTAAACTCAGTGGCGAGGCGCTTGCGGGGCAGCTTGCGAAAGGGCTAGAGCCGAAAGTGATCGACCGTCTTGCGGGCGAGTTGATTGATTTGCAGCGAACTGGCGTTGAAGTTGGAGTCGTGGTTGGCGGCGGCAATTTATTTCGCGGCGCCGCATTGGCAGAGGCGGGGTTAGATCGGGTGACGGCAGACCATATGGGAATGCTGGCAACCGTAATGAATGCGCTTGCGCTGCAAGATAGCTTGCAACGACAGGGTGCGGCGGGTTCGAGCGTGATGTCAGGCCTTGATATGCCACAACTCTGTGAAAGATACACCCAACGCGACGCGCGACGTCGACTCGCTAAGGGTGAGATAGTTATTTTTGCCGCTGGCACCGGCAGCCCATATTTCACCACTGACACCGGCGCCAGTTTGCGGGCGATCGAAATCAAGGCCGATTTGCTGATTAAGGCAACTCAGGTCGACGGAATCTATGATAAGGACCCCAATC